>JBHIBK010000009.1:0-16862 GCA_046759065.1 Thermoplasmata archaeon
TACTGAGCGAGTTCAGAAGAAGAGTGGCGAAGAAGTACGGAATAGAGAGGATGATACTCTTCGGCTCCCAGGTGAGCGGGAAGAAGAGGAGGGGCAGCGATGTGGACCTTCTCATCGTGTCGAGACGAAAAGAGAAGCTGAGGCTCATGTCCGAACTCTATCACGAGTGGCACTCGGTGCAGAAGATGAACTACCCGGTGGATTTCGTCTGCTACACGCCAGAGGAGTTCGAGAGACTCAGGAAGCAGGTCTCCCTCGTCAGGGATGCCGTCGCTGAGGGCGTGGAGATAGGATAGTCTCTGGGGAGATCAGGGAGACTCAATCACCCTGATGCTGTCATACGCCTCGTACTCGCTCCCGTCCTCCACTCATTCTCCATTCGCTGTCCGCCCGTCCTACTTCTAGCTCCACTACAACTCAATACCAACTCCAGTTAGGAGCCCTGAACAAATCGCTTTCAGGTGGTTCGGTTCGCTAGTTCCCCTGCAGCTCGGACAATGATTCTCCTCGCCTGCCCCATGCCTTTGTCGGATTCCTCGGGATCGAAACGCCATTCCGGAAAGAGGGTGTCAGAAATCACAACCAGACCGCCAACCTCGACATCTCGGACCTCACCAAGCGCGAACAGAGCGGAGCACTCCATCTCCACTGCCACGACGCCCTGACCGCTCAACTCCTCTGCCCTGGACCTCATCTCGCGGTAGGGGGCATCGGTTGTCCAGACCGTGCCTTTCACGACATCGACGCCCATCTTGGCGGCTTCCTTGGAGAGTATCTGGCTCACTGTCCCGGGCGGGTCGATTCGTTCCCTCACCCCAACATAATGACGCGAAGTGCCCTCGTCGACCACAGCTGACAGCGGAAGGACTATCGAGCCAATCGGCACGTCCTCTCGCAGGCTCCCGCCGCTCCCCACGAACAGAAGTCTCTCTATCCCCAAGGCGATTATCTCCTCGCATCGCATGACGACCTCGGACGCCCCGATCCCTGGTCTCGCGATCGTGATCTCATCCGCATTCGCGAGGAAGGTTGACCAGTACCTGCCCTCCACAGGCTTGGCACCCAGTTCTTCGCACAACTGACCGTAGCCAACCAGGGCGAGAATACAGGTGTCATGGACCTTCGGGCTGGGAATCCCTCCCTCTTCCATCCAACGGAGGAAATCTCTCGGCGTGAAGCACGGTCTATCAGGCACGCGACCTCAAGTGCTCAGGCGGTTATAATTGTTCCCGAAACGATTCAACATAGACGTGTCCATTCCTGAGCGGCCTACTCGGTGGGAGGGTTGTGTTCTGGGCCAACTACGCGCGCCATGCGCAACTTCTGAACGAACTCGCACATGTCAAAGAACATCCTGAGTGTCTCCTCTGGACTCTTGTCTCTAAGAGCCCTCGCATCCCTTTCCAGATCGGCCTTTCTTCTCCTCCTCACTTCCTCGCGAGCCTTCTCCACGTCCACGATGTCGTATTTGCTTCGGCGTATAAGAAGGTTGGAGAGGGAGGTGGGGGAATGACCTCGCGTCGTCGGTGCCACAGTTCTTTCCCCCGAAACGATTTCACATGGAGAGAACGACTCATGGTCGAGGGCTTGACTTGCACGGATTCGCCATAGGAAAAGCGAGTAAGACGCTTCGCAGTTTCATTGACCCCTCTGCGGAATAGTTATTACAGCCAAGGGCATTCAAGAACCAATGACTTCGGCACAGAAAAAGCGCGGGGCCTACTTCACCCCTCCCCAGATTGCCGAATATCTTGCAGAATGGGCAATAAGAAGTCCAAATGATTCCGTCCTGGATCCAGGAGCGGGTGATGGAGCATTTCTCCTTGCTGCACTCGATCGGCTTGCCTCCCTTGGCGGA
Source organism: Thermoplasmata archaeon (assembly GCA_046759065.1). Classification (GTDB taxonomy): domain Archaea; phylum Thermoplasmatota; class Thermoplasmata; order RBG-16-68-12; family JAGMCJ01; genus JAGMCJ01. The sequence continues at coordinate 1,859 of JBHIBK010000009.1, forward strand.
GAGGGGCATGATGCCCTCATCCAAATCTGTGGAATAGAAATCGATTCGGAAACCGCAGCGGCTGCCATAGAATCCTTGAGGAATCTGGCCGACGGAGGCACTCCATCTGTGATGACTTCCGACGTCTTTGACGTCGGTCCAAAAGACGGAGACAATGCCGGACTGGGCTACGACATTCAGTTGCCACGCTTCGACGTGGTCATCGGCAATCCTCCGTATGTGCGATATCATTCATTCAAAGGCAACAAGCGAAAGAAGGCCCTGGCTCGGGCGAGATCCCTAGGAGTTGACCTTCCTGCCTTGTCCAGCTTGTGGGCGCCCTTCCTGATACACGCCACCACGTTTGTGGGGGAAACGGGAAGACTGGCGATGGTGCTGCCCGCTGAGCTCTTGACGGTAGACTACGGCAAGAACGTTCGAGACCATCTGCTGCGTCATTTTGATAGCGTCCAGCTGATCGTCTTTGAGGAACGTGTCTTTCCTGAAGTCCTGGAAGATGTCGTTCTACTTCTGGCAGAGAAATCCGCCCAGAACGCTCTTGAATTCATCCGAGTTCAAAACGTGTCCTCGCTCATCGGCAGTGTGGAACCCGTTGGTGTGAGACGACTCAAACCGGCGAAGGCGATGGGCACCAAATGGACTCGTTTCCTGCTTCCGAAAGGAATCGATGAGACATATGAAGCAGTGGCAAGCGGGGAAGGAATCGCTACTCTCGGAGACGTCGCTTCCGTCGACATCGGCGTTGTCACGGGAAGGAACGACTTCTTCATACTGAGCGAGTCGGAAGCTCTGGAATATCAGATCGGTGACGGGTCGCTCATCCCCATTCTCACTTCCTCGCGTAACCTTCACGGGCTCCGCTTCGCCAAGTCGGATTTCACCTCAATGGAATCGCTCGGAAAGAAATGTCTGCTGATCGATTATCAGGGACAACCTGACAAGATGACTGACCCAGGTCTGAACCTCTACTTGGAGCAGGGAATCGCAAATGGAATTGCTCATGCCTACAAATGCAAGGGAAGAAACCCATGGTACGCAGTTCCGTCAGTCTATATGCCCGACGCGTTTCTCTCATATATGACTTCGTCGCATCCAAAGTTCGCCATCAATGACGCTGGAGCGACCTGCACGAACACGGTCCATCGCGTAAGGTTCAATCAATCGGAAAGGTCGGACCCGCTCTCGGTGGCCACGTCTTGGTACAACTCCCTGACAATGCTCAGTTCGGAGCTATGCGGCAGAAGCTATGGCGGCGGTGTCCTGAAGCATGAGACCAAGGAAGCTGAGAACATATTCATCATGCGACCCGATGCGGACACAAGCAAGGAACTGAGGGGGGTTTCGGACAATGTCGACTCCCTTCTCAGGTCCGGAAATCTTGAGCAAGCAGTGCAAATCGTTGATGAGATTCTTCTGGAGGGCTTCTTGGGGATTTCTTCACGAGTGCTAGCCGATTTAGGAGAGGGTACCGAGTCCTTGCGGTCAAGGCGCTTCTCCCGGATGAAGCACACACCGGATCCCTCAAGCATCGCTCCAAAGGCGAAGCCAGGCACAAGTGTGACAGAGGGGGTGGAGGAAAGATGACTCCTACAGAAGGGGACTTCCAAAGGAGTTGGGATGAGCTGATACGAAAAGCTCAATTTGCCCCAAAGGAGCGTCCGTTTGCGTCGCTTCAGGACGATCTCCTCGCCATGATGGAGGGTTTTGACATGCCCGGACTCCCCGGAAGGATCCCGCCTGGCATCTACAGACAGAAAGGGAACAGGTTCAATGACCTCATTGGGTCCCTGATCAGAAGGAAGTGCGGGCATAACTTCATCGAAAGAGATGTCGAGGGGCTGACTGACAGACACAAGGTCGATCTGGTATTCCCCACGAAAGGTTCTCCAGAGATTGCCATCGAGGTCAAGATGGCAGGAAGACCGGAGCATGTCGACGAGGCGGGCATAAAGAGGCCCGTGAGGGGAGGAGAGGTGGATTTCGACAAGCGGTTGAAAGAAGTCAAGTATACTCCAACCGATCTCAAGCTGAAGTACTCTGGCACCACCGTCAAGGATTGGGATTCATGGATCAAAGAGAGCGTTCCCTTCTTCTACACGATTCTTGGCTTCTTTCTCGGAAACCCCCGCAGATTGGACCAGACTGTGGAGAAGTTCATCAGGTTGGCCCGCCACTACAACAATGGTGTTGGAGTCTTCCTGTATCTTCGAGAAGACGACCGCTATGTGCGCGTCCATGATCATGCAGGTCTCAGAGAACTCCAGATAGACGACGTAATCAGGGAAGTCTGCCGGAAAGCCCGTCGAGTTGCAGGGTCTGGCTAGAGATTCCAGCGATAATCGCCGTACGAGTTATTTCGACATTCTAGGAGTCCAGTCCACAATTCCGCAGGAGATACGGCCACCAGAGGGAATCCTTGAGGAGATGATGTAGCCACAGCCTCGAGGAGTTTCCGAAATGCGCGAAAAGGGGAGTTCCGGGCTCCCCCGAAGCGATTTCACACAGGCGTGTCGATTGCTCTTCTGACATGTTCACATGTCACGGATTCGGATTGAACGCCCTTGCACCTGTCACCAGAGCCCCTATGTTGCCGGTCTCCGGCAGACCCAAAGCTCTCCAAGTGGGCTGTGTGATGAAATACACAGGGTGGAGGGGCTTTGACCAACTCCTCCATTCACAGAGACTGCTGCTCGCGGATTCGACAAGCGCTCTCTAAAAGCGCCCTCGAGAACCTTCGCGCCGAGGCCGTGCCTTGTTGACCTTGAGCGCCCGGCCCTTGATCTCCTTTCCGTCCATGCCTGACAACGCTTCCTGCGCTTCGGCCTCGACTGACATCTCCACGAACGCGAATCCTCGCGATACGCCGCTGAGCCTGTCTGTGATTATCTTCGCGGATGTCACTTCACCATATGCTTCAAAGGCCTCCCGCAGTTCGTCTTCGGTGACCTCACGCGCCAAGTTTCCTACGTATATGTTCAATTTGACCTACCTTCCTAGTTTCTTGAACGATCATGCTCAAAGCAAGATCGCTCGAGTCCAATTGCCCACATCCCCCTTAAGTCTTTGGATTCCGAGACGTTGACTCCCGCTCATGTGATTGTTCAGTCCGAGTAGGAGTGCTCTCGCGCAGGAGTCTTGAACTTTCGAAATATTGAAGGTCGCTCCAATCTTTATTTATACCGCCCAGTTTGATTGTAAAGCAGAAAGGTTGAGGAGGAGTAGCAGTGGAAGGAGGCAGGAGGAATTGTGGGCAGACTCTGATAATCGCATGTATTCTAGCCTCAGCCTTTGCCTCACTTACCCTGTTGATGACCTCAAATGAGGTTCAGGCGCAAGGGATTGACTACATCGTGATAACGGACGCCCCCGATGGATTCCCGATTGACAACCACACGTACATTCTCGGGGAGACGGACACGTTCTACTGCTCAGGGTATAACCAGACTGGTGCATACATGGGACTTGTGGATTGCGATTGGGCCAGTGACAACCCGAACGTCGGGTATGTGACTCCGCCCTTTGGAACGAATGTCACCTTCATGGCGGTAGGCATTGGCTTGACTTGGGTACACGCCACACATGCTGACATTCAGAACCAGACATTCAACGACGATACTGGGGTGCTCATTGTGTTGGACAACAATGTTGACTACATCGTAATAACTGACGCTCCAGACGGCAACCCGATAGGGAACGTGACATACAGCCTCGGGGACACGGACGCGTTCTACTGCTCAGGATACAACGTCACGACAGGGTACACCGGCCTCGTCAGCTGCTATTGGTACAGCGACTATGAGGACGTCGGGACCGTGGAGCCTCCTCGAGGCACGAGCGTCACCTTTGCGACGGTAGGAGTCGGGTCGACGTGGGTCCACGCTACAGCATACGGCACTCCCGACCCTGGCGGTACAGCACTGCACAACGTCACGGGGGAGCTCAAGGTCGTACCGGATAACATCGACTACATCGTCATCGTCGACTTGCAGAACGGCACCTTTGGCGATTGGGTCGGCAACAGGACGTACATCCTTGGGGACACGGATATCTTCTACGCAATGGCTTACAACGACACACAGGGCCCGCTCGGACTCGTCCCGGTGAACTGGACGACCACGAACAGCACCGTCTGCGGCATCACTGATTACGGGACCTCGACCGACTTCGAAGCCTTGAAGGAGGGCACGTGCAAGGTGATTGCGGACTTCGAGGGGAACTACACCAACTCAACCGGGACGCTGACGATTACGAAGGCGGGCATGATAACCGTGGATGATGACGGGCCCGCCGATTATCAGACGATCCAGGAGGCGATAGATGCCGCCAACCCGGGCGACACGATCTTCGTCTACGAGGGGACGTACCCGGAGCACGTCATCGTGAACAAGACGGTCGCGCTGAAGGGAGAGGACGAGGGACTGGTAATAGTCACAGGCTCGGGATCGGGAACGGTCTTCCTCGTCACCGCGGACAGCGTCTCGATCTCGCGCTTCACGATTAGGGACGGAGAGTACGGCATCTTCTCCGATAAGACGGTCGCACTGGTGATAGATCACAACATCATCACAAACTACACGTACGGGACATACCAGAACAGGACGACGGATTCCTGGGTGACGTACAACGACATCTCGCAAGGCGAGTATGGCATCGTGACGTACGAGGCGCACAACGACGCGATAAGGCACAACGACATCTCGTACAACACGGTCTACGGGGCGAAGGACTACAACTCGCAACTGAAGAACTGCTTCAACTGGAACAGGTTCTTCAAGAACAAGGTTGCGTACTACTACGACCCTGACCAGGAACTCTCGACACTGGAGTTCGACGGAAACATCATCGAGGACAACGAGATCGGCATCAAGGTGTACGGTGCCTCGACGGTGAACCTGACGAACAACACGATACGGAATAACACGTACGGGGTGTATCTCACTGAGGCCTCGCCACTGGTCTTCAACAACAGCCTTGAGGGCAACTGGATCGGCGTTTACTGTGAGTACTCCTCCTCGCTGATTCTGCAGAACACAATCCTTGGCGGGGATTTCGGCATCTACTGCGAGAACGCGTCGCCCGTGCTGCAGGAGAACGTTATCGAGGGCTCCGAGCGGTACGCGATCTTCCTCGATGGAGCATCTGGTTCCATAGTGGACAATGAGGTCGATGGCGGGATCAAGGTGCAGGATTCCAGCATCGACTCGATTTCCCTTCAGGACTCCGATGTCAAGAGCGTGAACAGCACCTTCGACCAGGTGAATCTGGACTCGACTTCCCAGATAGAGGTCCTCTGGCGGCTGGTCGTGCGGGTCATCGACGAGGACGGGAATCCGGTCCCCAGAGCTCGGGTCTGGGTCAACGACACCTTCGGCTCGAACGTTCGGTCCCTCACGACAGGGGGCGATGGCTGGACCAGTTCGATGCTAGTCACGCAGAAGATAGACACGATGGCGGGAAGCGAGGTCTTCAATCCTTATCTCGTGACGGCCATGAAGGGCGATGCCTCCGGTTCCCTTGAAGCGACCATAGTTGAGGACAAGGGTCTGATATTGGCGATCGTTGCACCGGCAAAGGGCAGCGGCTTCTGGCTCCCCCTCGAGCTGATCATCATGCTGGGCTCCGTAATAGCCCTAGGGGCGGGCATCGGGGCATTCCTCTCCACCGAGGTGGGCAAGTTCGCGCTTCTGTCATTGTTCCTTCCACTTTATACCAGTACATCGAGATGAACCCCGGCGAGCATTACAGCCAGATAAAGCGAGACCTGAACCTACCGAACGGCTCGCTGGTCCACCACCTCACTGTATTGGAGAAGGCCGAGAAGGTGAAGTCGCGAAGGGATGGGAGACTCAAGAGGTTCTATACCATGGGCACACAGGTCCCAAGAACCAACGGCGGGACTCTCACAGAGGTCCAGAAGAGAATCGTGGACGCCATCAGGGACATCCCGGGTGTGACCCAAAAGGAACTGGCTTCCATTCTGGGAGTTCATCAATCGAGCATAAACTATCAGATGAAGACGTTGGAGGAAAGAGGACTGGTCCGGGCGGGAAAGGAGGGGAGGAAGGTTCACTACTATTATGTGGGAGAATCGCCCGCCGGAGAGGCTCCGCAGTAGCCCTCGTCCTCTTTCTTAGAGAGGGATCATGGGAAGATGCTAGGCGCTCGCGGGCGTCCGCTCGAATTCCCTCTCCTCCCACATGTCGTAGCCAGTCGCCACCGAGGATGCCTGCGCGATCACCGCCAAAGAAGCGACGAGATGGAGGAACTCCATTATTCCCGTTCCAATACTAAAGTAGATCAACAGGCCAAGGATGCCTTGGGCGACGGCAAACCCAGCGGTTACCTTCGAGACCCTCTTGACCCTGTCCGGAGCGGAGGTCCCGCTTAGGTTCCCTGCATTGAAGAATGCCAGGAAGATTATGGCCCCGCCCAAGATGATGTGCAGCTCCGTCATGAACCCAAGACCCGGATCGGGGACCAGGACGAGAATGATTTCCAGGAAAGCCAGCCAGACCAAGAGATACAGGGACGCCCATAGCTTCAACTGTTCACCTCTGAACCTGATTCGGAAGTCGTGCGAAATACTTTTCGGCGGGCGCTCCGATGTGGTCCACGGCCTGTCTGCAGGCAAAGGGCTCGGCGGTCAGCGTGTCCGCATACTCGGACAACTGCATCCGAACCGCTCAGATCCGACGCACGACAAGCGGGAGAGAAGGCACATGCCGCATCGAGGTCCTGCAAGCTTTATATCAGCGAGCACATTGCAATGAACTAGGCGTGAGCCCAACACGTGGCATCACGACAGAATCAAAGGAGGGGAACTGACGCCAAAGATAGGAGTAATCCTTCTCGATCACGGAGAGCCTCCTGAGTACAACCAGAACACCTACTACTCCTTTCGCGACTTCGCGCGGAGCCTCATCGAAATGGGCATGATCCCAGAGGTCGCCTTGAAGGCGAAGCGCGGCACCATCTTGATGGACAGGAACAGGATTTTTTCCGAAGATCCTGGGTGGGACCCGGACTTAATCGATGCGTGGCTTGGGACCCACAGCGCCCCCGCCAAGTTCGTGCCGGCCCGCAAGAAGATCCTAGGGCTGATTCCCGCACCGCGGAAGGCTCACCACCTCCTCGCGGGGACGGGCCCAGGCAAGGACGAGCCAGACTTCTACCAGTTCTACGGCTTCTCGGTGTACAGGCGTTGGCTTCTGATGGGCAATCACTCCCCGTTCTTCGGGCAGACTCAGCCGCAGAAGGAGGAGGTCCGACGGCGGTTGGAGGAGAAGTACGGCGACGGTGTCATGGTCCGCTTCGCTTATGGCATCGACCCATTCCCAGAGAAGAAGCGGCAGTGTCCCCACCACGCGGTCGCGGAATTGGTCAAGGCGGGATGCGAAGGCATTGCCGTGGCAGAGCACTTCCACGTGGTCTCAGACTCGATGTCCAAGTACCACTGCCGTCAGCATGTACGGGAGGGAATCGGGCAGACGGGTGCTGAGGTCCCCTTGGTGTTCGCGGACCAGATCGGTGGCCATCCGGAACTGGACCGAGGCTTGGTCCTCAAGGTCGAGGAGGAACTCGCAGCCCTCGAACAAGGCACGGACGTGGCCATCTTCCTTTCCAATCACGGCTTCCCCGTCACGAGGATCGGCAAGTATGATGCAGCGTCCGACTGCTATCACGAGAACGCTCGCCAGGTTTTTGAGACTGCCAGGGACGCAATCCTAGGAGGGGTGGACTGGTCGGGCAGGCTGGATGTGGTCCAGGTATTCGGTCAGTTCCTCGAAGAGAAGTACAATCCTGGCGGTGTCAAAACCAGGCCCCTGGACGCGCTGAGACGGGTTGCGGCGGATGGCTTCCAGCATGTCATCGACATTCCGTACGAGTTCCCAGGGGACAGCGTGGACGTTCTGGTGAAGCTGCGCCAGGCATACGGAATCGACCCGCCGCGCTGGGACGAGAACTTCGAGACGAGGGCTGAGCGGGAAGGGGTTTCAGTCAAGATATGTTCAGCCCTGTTCAACCCGGAGTTTCGTATCAACGCATATTTCGAGAGAGCTTGCGAGGCGGTTGAGAGCTGTATGAGGCAGGCGTCTCCGCGGGGCTAGGCTCTGGGAAATGAACCTGGCCTTCGAGTCCAAGGGGCAATCGGAGAACGGTCTCTGGAGCGTATTGCCGTTGTATGAAAATACCAATCATCCATAAATGGGCGTTCCCACGGCCCGCACAAGTTCCTTGAACGACGCCATCAGTTCCTTTGTCATCTCCCCAGGCGCGCCGTTCCCGATCCTATGGGAATCCACCTCGACCACGGGAGCAATCTCCGCCGCGGTCCCCGTGAGGAAGACCTCCTGGGCGGAATACATCTGTTCTATCGTGAACTTCTCCTCTTTGAACTCCCATCCCTTTTCCCTGATGATCTCGATGGCCGTCTCCCTGGTTATCCCCGGAAGGTTGGTCTCCACGGGAGGAGAGACGAGTGCCGTGCCATCATGGATGAAGATGTTGTCGGCGGTACCCTCGGAGACGAAGCCATCCATGTCCAGCATCACGGCCTCGTCCGCCCCCTTCTCGATGATCTCGAGCATCGCCAGGATGTTGTTCAGGTAGTTCAGAGACTTTATGTTTGGATTGAGCGCCTGCGGCGGGTTCCTCCTCCACTTCGATGTGACAAGGCTGAGGCCGTGCTCGGACTTCTCGCCATAGATAGGCGGCAGGGTGGTCGTAATGACTATGACCGTCGGCCTCTCGCATCTGCGCGGGTCCAGTCCGAGGGTCCCAGCTCCCCTCGTCACGATGGGCCTTATGTAGCCGTCCTGGACCTCGTTCCTCCGGCAGACCTCAAGAATCACTTCCCTCAGCTCACGTTGAGTTAGGGGAACATCCAGTTCTATCAGCCGGGCTGATTCGAAAAGGCGCTCAAGGTGCCTGTCGAGCTTGAATACCTTCCCACCGTAGGCTCGTATTCCCTCGAAAATGCCGTCTCCGTAGAGAAGGCCGTGGTCGAACACCGATATCTTTGCATCCTCGCGTGGAAGGTACTGACCGTCGATGTAGACTGTCTCCATACAGCCTTCCCAGATTGCGAATGACTATTAAAGACCTTCACCGGTTGGCGAGGTTCTGAACCCGAGTCTGGTTGCTCAAGCAGAATCTCCTCTTGCCGGACTTTCCGCTTTCCAGATCTCACGAACGACCCGTCTGGTCATGATTCTTCCTGATGGGGTGGCTCTGGAGGGGCTTCCTCTTTCAGTCTCTTGCCTCCCCTTCGCTCAAGAATGAGTGAGGTCACTAGCACAACAGCAGTCGTCACAACCGCCACCCAAAACCAGGTCTGAACAAAGACTGGCTCTTCCGGCTCTTCCACTGGAGGAGTTACGTAACCCTCGGTTGTCCATTCAACGCTCCCTCCCACTTCACCGCTGTCCTTCCATATCAGGCTCAGCTCGTACGCACTCAGCGCTTCGCATCTCACTCTGAAATAGTCGCCAAGCGTCACCCTTTCCCCTCCGTCAATGTCGGTGAAGGTCATGTCAGTGGCAGTGCCCGTCAGCGGGTCGAGCACTTCCACTATCGTACCGTTCTTCATCAGAGTCGCATTCCAGTACGACATATCTTTGGCCTCGGAAACTCCCGAGACATGGACCTCCCACACACCATCGCTCATTTCCCCAAGATACGAAAGCTGGACATCTGGTGTCGAACAACAAGTACCCCCTATCATCCCCCTGTCCATATGCAGGGCAACCAGGAGAAGATAGATGAGGAACAGCAGGAAGAGAATCGCGCCCGCGATAATGGCTCGGCTCTCCTCCTCCGCTTCTCGGAATTTCTGCGAGTTAACTTCCGTCTCTTCGTTCCTATGGGTTCGGGCTGACATCTCTCCCTCCAGCCTACTGTCCAGGAGCCGAACGGCCAGACCGACAATAGCGTTTTCGCCGCCTTCCTATGCTTCCGAAGAGCCCGGAAAAGGTGAAGGCGACCCTCTCGGAGGACAAAAAATAAAGAGAGGGGGAGTGTCTAAGTGTCCCACTCGACACTTCCCCTTGCGTCGCCCGTGCCTCTCCAAATCACGGCCAGCTCGTATTGGCTCCCAGGTTCGCACGTGATGATGAAGCGGTCCCCAGCGCTCAGCTCACCGCCGTCATCGAGGTCAGTGAACCGATAGTCACCGGTATTGTTCTCCTCGAGCGGGTCCATCATATGCACCCTGGTCCCGTTCTTCAGGATTACGGCCTTGTAGTCGATGAGATCCTCGGCGCCAGTCGTGCTGACAACACGAAGCTCCCATGTGTTGGGACCGACTGAGTCCTTGTTCATCTCGACGTGTCCGGGTGGTTTCCCGCCATCTATCAGGCCGGTCACCATCACGTACAAAACAGCTGCTAGCACCACGGTTATCGCCACCATCAATATGGTCGCGATGACCGGAGACACGGCTACCTCATTCCTTTTCCAGGCTCTTGCCAAGTTGTGTCCTCCTGCAGGCTTTCACCTGCAGTTAGTTAATTCTGTAATCGGAGCCAGATAAACATTTCGGTGGAAGCGGGCACTTTGAGGCTTGGCTGTGAATCTAGAACAGAATGACTAGAACAATCTCCGGGAGGAGTGTTCCTCTCTACTCCGCTCGCTTCATGGGCATGCCGCAGCAGTACGGTGTCGCTTGGGGATCCTCATCGAACTCGATGACGCAGCATGCGCAGTCGTCCCCGCACTCGCACTCGTACTTCACGGGCTTCCCGGTATCAGAGCATCCGCATGTTTCACACACGTTCTCACCTCTTTCCAATTTCGAGATTCCTCCATTTTGCACTTATGAATGACCCTAATCGCCCGTGCCTATCAATAGTTTTCCGCTAAGAGCTCGAAGTATGCCCGTGGATGCGCACACGACGGGCACATCTCTGGCGGTTCCGTTCCCTCGTGGACATAGCCACAGTTGCGGCACTTCCACTTCACGGAGGTTTCGCTCTTGAAGACCACGCCCTCTCTCACGCTGGCCAGCAGCTTCAGGTATCGCCTCTCGTGCTCCCGCTCGACTTTCGCGATGTTCCTGAACTGGGCGGCAATCTCGGGGAAGCCCTCTTCCTCGGCAACGTCGCCCGCCTCCTTGTAGAGCTTCGTCCACTCCAGGTTCTCTCCTCTGGCGCCCGCCTCGAGGTTCGTGGCGGTGTCCCCGATCACGCCAGCCGGATATGTGGCGGTGATCTCAACGTCTCCCCCTTCCAGGTACTGGAAGTACCTCTTCGCGTGCTCTTTCTCGTTCTCAGCCGTCTCGAGGAAAATCGCGGCTATCTGCTCGTAGCCCGCCTCCTTCGCCACGCTAGCGAAATAGGTGTATCTGTTCCTCGCCTGCGACTCTCCCGCGAAAGCCGCTAGGAGATTCTTCTCCGTTCTCGTTCCTTTCACGCTCATGTTTCTCACCTCTTCTTCAACTGATAACCTCAGCCAACTTGATTCCGACTTCCTTGACTTCCTCCAGCTCCTCGTCGTCCGGGATGTATTTGATATTGATGCTGTCCGCGGGCATATCCCACATGAGAGGTTTGATTGCTTCCTCGATCTGACGGACGGCCTGTCCGCCCCAGCCGAAGGAGCCGAAGACGAAGCCCACCCGGTTGAGGGGTTTCAGCCCCCTTAGGTATGTGAGGAACCCGCCGACGGTCGGAAGCATGCTATTGTTGAGCGTGGGAGACCCTATCAAGATCATCTTGGCCGTCAGAACATCGGTCATCACGTCCGATATATGGCTCTTCCTGAGGTTCCGCATCGCCGTGGGGACGCCCGCCTCCTTCAGACCCTCCTCGAGCTTGTGAGCGATCATCTCCGTCGATCCCCACATGGTATCGTAGACTATCATTGCCTTCTTCTCGGTCTCGTTCGTGGACCACTTGTCGTACTCCGCCCAAATCTTGGGAATGAACGACCGCCAGACGACCCCGTGGCTCGGACCGATCATGTCAATCTCCAGCTCGGAGATGGCATCGAGAGCCTTCCTCGCTTGACTGTTGTAGGGAAGAATGATGTTGGCATAGTACTTGGCCGCCTCTTTCTTCAGCGTGTCCCAACCGACATCGTCGTCGAACCGCTCGGACGTTGCGATGTGCTGCCCGAAGGCGTCGTTGGGGAGAAGCAGCTTGTCCTCCGCGACGTAGGTGGCCATGGAGTCAGGCCAATGCAGCATGGGCATGTGGACGAAGTGCAGCGTCCGCTTTCCGATACTGAGCCTCTCCCCGGACTTGACGGCATGGATGTCCCACTCCTTCTTGTAGTGCCTGCGCAGTCCTCTCTCGCCCCTGACCGAGGCCATCACCTTCGCACTCCGTGCGATGTCCAATATCAGGGGCAGTGCGCCCGAATGGTCCATCTCGACGTGATTGGAGACTATCATGTCTATCTTCGCCGGATCGATCAACTCCTCGATCTTCGCCAGCATCTCACCGTAGAGGTGACGTTTCACCGTGTCTACCAGCACGACCTTCTCGTCCAGGATCAGGTACGCGTTGTACGTCGTGCCTTTGTCTGTGGTATACCCGTGGAAGTCCCTGATGTCCCAGTCTATCGCGCCTACCCAGTGGATCCCCGGTTTGATCTCCACATTGTCCAGCCTATCAGCCTCCTACCCCTTTTTTCAGGCAATCCCTACAGGTCCCCTTAAAATATCCGTGGACCTCTTCAACTTCATGACCTTTCTGGTTCACGCAATCGAGGCAGAGACCCTCGACATCGATGTCGATCACTCGCCCGCAGCTCTTGCAGAGGAAATGCTGATGAAAGGAACCCTTCAGATCGTACCTCGCCTCGGTGCCGGATATCGTCAGAACGTCGACCAGGTCATACTTGTTGAGAACGTCCAAGACATTGTAGACCGTGGTCTTCGACAGTGACGGGTTCCTGCTCCTCAGGGCCCTGTAGATATCGTCAGCGGTTGGGTGGACCCGGTTCTCGTCGAGATATCTCAAGACCTCCAGTCTCTGTGGCGTCACTTTAAGGTCCTTCTCACGCAAAATCTTTGCATACTTCTCCAAATCTACCACCGGAGACATTTGAGATGACTCTTGATTGTAATCATTACAACATGATATCGAATACAGACGGCATATTAAAGGCTTATGAGTTTCGATCAGGTTTGATGGGAAGCGTTAAATCATGCCCGGAGGTTTCTCGAGCCGTGGTTCCTCATGAGGGGCATATTGGATGACTTGAGAATCGACCCGCTGGAATACGTTGCAGACCTGGAATCGCCCATAGGCGTTTACCTCAGACGGGAGGTTTTCCGAAAAAAGGGCGATGTGGCACTGCGCAGGAAGCTCTACAGGAAGATCACTTCTCGACAGTCCAGGAACGGGAGCTGGGACCAGCTGTTCGTTCACACCGCCAACAACCTGTGGGACTTGGTCCTACTCGGCTACGACCCAAAGGACAGGAGCGTCAAGAAGGGATTGGACTGGCTACTGACGACCCAGGGACACAGTTACCACAAGCATCCGGGCTTCTTCTCCTCCAGCAATCGCAGGGACCCGAGCCTCATGCGCGAGACCTCGTATGGTGAGTTCGGTCCGGGATGTTCCATCTTCTATCAGACCGCGTACGCGATCCATCTGTTCCACGTTCTCGGTCTCGATGACAACGAGCAGGTGGGGCAGACTGTGAGATCGTACCTCAAGTTCTGGACACCGGACTGGTGCGGTGCGTGGTGCACGATCAACGTTCTCCGCGTCCTAATCGAGCACCCGCTGAGCGCGAAGTCCAGGCGGGTTCAGGCGGGCGTGAAGTATCTCGCTGGGAAACAAACAAGGACGGGGGCTTGGAAGAGTCATCCATTCTACCACACGTTCCACGCCTTGTCGAGGTCAGACGGCAGGATGGCAGAGAGACAGCTGGACAATGCGCTTCCGTCGGTCATCAGGAGACAGAACAGGGACGGAAGCTGGGGGAAGAAAGACCAAGAGACCACCACGTTCCTGATTCTGGACGCACTGAACAACGCTGGTGCGCTGTAGCTCGACCGCCCATTGGAGTCGAATTCCGGATGACAAACAATGGCGGTCAATCGGCGTCTGAACAAGATCCCCGCACGCGGCCTTCTCCTGGTCCCTCTATTGCCCGGCTTGAGATCCATCCTCTTCTGTTTCGCCCCAGCGCTCACCCACGCTCTCATCGGCTGAGATGGTCTCAGGAGGCGTACCTTCATCCATCTTGTCCTCTTGTTCAAAGGCGTCTCTGTACATTCGATTCGCAAGTTCCTCAAAGGACTGTCCAAGGACCCCGAAGGCAAACCCGAGCAAGAGTATGCAGATGCCCGGTAACAAAAGCCACCACCAGGACCCCAGGACATTGGATTGCTGGATGAGCATCAGCATCTGACCCCAACCTGGCGTGTCGACGCTGCCGAGGCCTATGAACTCCAGTCCAAAGACCACCAAGAGAAAAGCGGGGACAACCATTTTCATGTAAGAGGCCCCGCGAACGAACATGCGTGGGAGGATATTCCTGAGGTAGTGATCTCCCCTGCTCATTCCAGAACCCAGTATCGAGAAAAGGGGCGAGTACTTCAGCTCTCGGGTCTCGACATCGATGAGCTTGGTCACCGGTGCAGACAGAACGAGGATCAGTGCGAGAAGGATGATCGGATGAGCGAACCATGGTGCACCCATCACCATGACGAGTGCAAGAACCAGAAGGAGGAGTGGAATGGCCAGACTCAGGTTGACCAAAAGCATTATGAAGAAGGTCCACCAACCATCGAGATAGCCCGAAACAGTCCCGAGAAATGTCCCAAGGCCGGCAATCAGAACGGCACTGAGAATCGTAATCCAGACGATGGAGAATCCCGAGATGAGCTGGGAGAAGATGTCTCTCCCCTGATTGTCTGTTCCCAATATGTAGCAGTTTCCTGATGGATAACACCCCGGCGGGAGCGGTGCCAAATATGCTCCGATTGAGGACGTCGCGTGAACCATGCCTGGCGAATTCGTGACATACACCAAGGCGTGCAGATGAC
>JBHIBK010000010.1:0-16749 GCA_046759065.1 Thermoplasmata archaeon
GCCTCCGTTCGGCTTCCCTCCGGGATGGCTCTCCCCAAAGCGGGCGTCTTCGCCCACGGTGAGGCGAAGGTGGTGGCCCGAAACATTGCCTCCCAGATCAAGGGCGACAGCGGTCCCTCGATCTACAAAGGCCACGGCTCTTGCTGGATCGAGACGGGTCATGGCAGGGCCGCCTTCGGAAAGGGTGACTTTTACGCCGTCCCTAGACCTTCAGTCAAGTTGTACAGGTCCAGCCGACATAGGCACTGGGGCAAGGTCTTGTTCGAGAAGTACTGGATGTGGAGATGGTTGAGAAGTTAGGCGGTTCCGAATGAACGATTCATGAGAAAAGAGGAGTTGGCAACTATGGAATTGAAATTTGACTACACGGAAAAAACCGAGAAGAGCTTTGAAGGCGCGGTAGTTTCCGTCAGGAAGGCGACTGAGAGTAGAGGATGGAGCGTCCTCCACGTACACGATTTGAAGGAGATTCTGGCGGTGAAAGGGTTCGAGCAGGAACCGCTAAAGATAGTCGAAATCTGTAGCGGAAAATATGCCGATCAGTTCCTCAATTCCGACCGCCTTATCAGTCTATGCATGCCCTGCAGAATAAACGTCTACGCGAAGAACGGAAACGTATTCATAAGTGGAATGCTACCTGGAGTTCTACCACAGTTCTTTCCGAATGCTGGGTTGGAAGATCTAGCGACTCAAGTGGAGAAAGATGTGAAGGAAATCGTTGATAGCGCAAAGTAGCAAGGACGGTCATCATGGTCATGGTAGATGCTCTTCGGTTGAGTCTTTTTGAAGGCAAGCGGATATTAGTTAATTCTTTGCGGTGGGATTAGAATGGATTTTGAATCCGTGACGGACAGATACGACGAACTTGTCAAGGAGTTCTCAACCGGACCCATACCCGTCAAATACGATTCTTCAGTGTTTAGGAATCTTGTCGCAAAAATCCTTCGAGAAGTTGGCCCAGTGATCGCAAAAGCAACTGTCAGGGCTTCAAGTGATATGGGCGAGAAATCTTTGAGAGAGCTTTGGAGCACGGTAAAGAAGCGGAAGGTCGTCCAGGAAGAGTTCGCACAAGTCTCCCAGCAAACAGGGCATATGGCGGTGCTTTTCGTTAGAAGCAAATTTGAGAACAACAGCTTCATTGGAACAGGAACTCTTAGAGCGTCCCTCGAAGCAGAGCTGGAGAGAATGAAGATGGGGTCCGCTCTTTCAGCACGGGATGAGGAGATCAGACGAGTAATAGAATCCATTCTGGCCGTTGCGAATGGTGATTGATATGGTTCGTTTGTACGAAGACATTGAGGATGGATTCAGCAAGGCATTAGAGGAGAATAAGTCTGTGTTGCTGCACTTCACTGCAGTGTGGTGTGGCTCCTGCAAGGTTCAAGAGGAAATCCTGGAACGAGAGGTGATTCCTTTATTGAAACACGAAATTGTCTTCATAAGAATCGACGTGGATCGCCATGAGGACATGACCAAGCAATACGATGTGCAATCAATTCCTTTACTCATTCTTCTATCAGCCAACAAAAGGGAGAAATGGAGAAGGACTGGCATTTCTGAAAGGGAAGAGATAGAGAGGGCCGTGACGGAATGATTCTGAAGGGAGGAAGACATTGTGTCACCTAGAGAGGGCCATCAAGTGCCCAAATTGGAGGAAAGATAATGCGTGAATTGGTCAAGGTAACAAAGAGAGCGGAAGAGGAGTACGATGGTTCTCTAGAGCCCCTTGAGTTGACCGACGGGGCTTTCGACGAAATCGGTAAGGACCATCGCGTCAAAGATTGGACACACCGTTCTTTCGACAGACGCTTGTTTCGTCTTACGGTTTCTTTCACAACGATCGTGACAACAGACATCCCTGCCATTCTTTCTCTGGACAGATTTCCAGACTGACAGGACTTGGAAGGGGGATGGGGTGAATAGTTCTTGATTGCTGCCTGGAATGAGGAGTGCTTCAACATAGAACCTAAGAAGTATGACGCGTGGTACGAGACTCCCTTCGGCAGATATGCCCATAGACTCGAGATGAAGAAGATCCTCGAATGTCTTGATTCTATCCATGGAAAGCGTATTCTAGACTTGGGTTGTGGAACCGGTGTTTATTCCATTGTGCTGGCAGAAAGAAAGGCCGGTGTTGTAGCGGTTGATTCTTCCCTCAAAATGCTCGTATCTGCATCGAAAAAGATTAGATTGGACGGAGACGAAGTTGGAATCGTCTTGTGCAGGGCAGAGTATTTGCCGTTCAAGGATAAGAGCTTCGACTTTGTTCTTTCCGTCACTACACTCTGTTACGTAGATGAAGTCAGAAGAGCGATAGCGGAGATGTGGCGAGTTGTCAAGCCTACTGGAAGAATTGTCATTGGAGAGATCAACAAACTCAGCGCGTATGGATTTCAGAAGAGAATCATGTCGAAGTTCAAGAAGTCCGCATACGAAGGAGCAAAGTTCTATTCCCTTTTCGAGCTTGTGCAGTTGTTTGGCGGAGCAGAGTGGATTTCCACAGTATTTGGTCAGGACTGGATGCCCGAATGGCTACTGCGATTCATGTCAAGGTTTGAGATGTTCTTGTCGAGGAGGTTTGGCCTTTTCGGGTCCTTTATCGTTCTTAGCATCACTCTTACGAGTAGGGGAAGAGGATGAAAGAGAAATCCAAACTTATCCGAGCAGTTTTGGATGTGCCGTTCTATCGGCAGACACTTGACTTCTCCTGCGGTCCCGCCTGCTTGATTATGGCCATGAAGTACTTCGACCCAAATCTCAGGGCATCGAGAGAGCTTGAAATTGACATATGGAGAGAAGCGAATCTTGTGGAAGTGTATGGAACTAGTAGGTTTGGTCTCGCCCTGGCCGCTTGGAGAAGAGGCTTTGAGGTCTACTCCTGCGGGGTCGAAGAAGGCACCTCTTTCGTGGAGGGAGTCGCTGAACAGATGCCAAACCTCAACCGCGATGTTTTGAAGATCTTCTACGAGGATGTCAAAGAGAAGTGCAAGAGGGCGGGAATCGAGGATCAAGAACTCGCGCCGACTCTCTCAGACATTGGAAGGTGGCTAGCAAATGACCAGGTTCCCCTTCTGCTCATGAACTCGGCTATGTTGTCCTATGAGGTTCTACCACATTGGGTTGTCATAACAGGAATTGGTCGTCGTCGTATCCGAATCAACAATCCTCTTGGGGATCTTGCTCGCGTCCAAGTATCCATAGAGGTGTTCGAAAGGAACATGGGCTTCAAAGGGACACATTGCGCCGTCGTCTTGAAAGGAAAACGTGGTTGACTTGTTTGGAAACCCGGAAAAGAGAATAGATTTCGTTGCCTCTGAGGGGAGATGCCCCTATTACGACAGGAGTAATTTCAGATGCTATCATCCCAAGAGAAGCAATGACGACTGTCTGTTCAGAGGTCATGGAGATTGCCCAACAAGAAACAAAGTCAAGTCGAAAAAGAAAGATTCTCCTTTGAAACGACATATGGCTAGGCATCACGCAGGGATATGACCTGACTGAAGTCTCGGAAAGCTGTCCATTGCAGCAATATTAGGCACCCCCGAATATTCCCAACCCCCTCCTTAGTTGGATTGACCCTCCCCCTACGCCATTCTGTCTAGAAGCACTTCCTTCAGAGGAAACGGACCTCTACCCAGCAGCCAAAAGGTTTCTTGGTGAAGAACGCATCAAGAAGTTAGTTGAAGATCATGTGCCCGTGGTTCCTACCTTGGAGAAGCTCAAGAACCTGAAGGAACTTTCACTGGAAGAGGCTAAGGAGATTGAGAAGACACTTACGTCCTTTTACATCCATGTCAGCGACTGCGAGGGGATTACTATTCTAATCGCTGCAATGCGTGGTAGGAAAAAGGAAGAACTTGCCTCGAGGCTCAAAAAGTACCGGAAGGGAATTGGAACACTGACTTCTTGGAAGGCCATAAGTTAGGGAAGAGTTTTCCACTGTTAGGGTGGACGAATGGCCTAGGGATGCTAAGGAGAACTCGGAGAAGTCAAGAGGAGTGAGGATGATAGACGAAAACCCAACTGATATTTCAGGAAAGGAACATGATGGAGTCTCATGTGGCGAGGAAGGAGCCCGTCCTCCCGCTCATCCTCGCGGGAACGCCGCTCGAGGGCAATGACGGCTGGTTCATTCTACGCCAGGGCAAGAAGTCGCTATTCGAGTGCCCGCTCGCGAATGCGTTCGAAATCGCCATGACAGCCGAGGACGGTCCTTACGACTTCGTTCTCATGCTCGAGGGCATTGAGGATGCCGTCAGCATCGACGATGTCGCGTCGCTGGAGCTGCCTGTTACCCTAGAAGCCCTAGGTCTAAAGGGTGATGCTTGATGTGCTCTAGATCGTTCCCATTTGAACGCGCGTCCGCCTCGTACCCGCTCCTATTCCACTAGAGCATTCCTCCGGTATAGCTCCGGTATCGCTCCGGTCCAACCAAAGCATAGCTTCGCTTCAACCAAAGAATGAGTCTTACACCATTCCTATCCTGCTCTAATGCGACACTGGGAGGTAATTCCACAGGTTGACAGAGACTCAAACACGTCCCGCCAGTCGCCTGTATGTCAATTGGGTTTCCCTCCTCCAGACTCCCTTGACAATCATCTTCCTCGCTACAAGAAGCGGGAGAGACTTCCCGTCACATCACAACTCTCGAAAAGAGATTAATATCCCTGTGCGGATGGCTCATCGATGGATTTCAAGATAATTCAAGACACGATTTTCGGCAGCATGAGATTCGAAAGGCCGATTCTGGACCTCATGGAGACACTGGAGATACAAAGGCTCAATGGCATCAAGCAGCTCGGACTCACATACTTGGTTTTTCCAGGGGCAAACCATACGAGAATCGAACACTCGCTCGGATGCTGTCACCTCGCCCAACGGATAGGTGAAGTCCTTCATCTCCCTGAGGACGAACGGCTTTCCGTTTCGGCGGCCGCCCTTCTGCATGATATCGGTCACGGACCGTTCTCGCACACGCTGGAGCACTACATATCCGAGCTGAGCGGCTTGGACCATATGCTCCTTACGAAGAAGGCGATTCGAGGAGAGGAGGAGATGATCGTAGGATCCGAAAGAGAGACGTTCAATGACATCCCTACCGTCCCTGAGGTCCTCGAAAGGCACGGCCTGGATTCAAAACAGGTTTCCGACATCATGATGGGGTCAAGGGAATCGGGCTTCTCCAGACTCACAGATTTTGGCGGGCAGAAGGCGTCACACGAAAGGAGATACCTCTCGCAGATGATTCACGGGCCCATCGATGTGGACCAGATCGACTATCTTCTGCGGGATTCTCACTACACTGGCGTGGCGCATGGAACAATAGACGCTGATAGGCTCATTCAAACCATTCAGATACACAACAACGACCTCGTCATCGACAAGAAGGGCATGAGCTCAGTGGAAGGTATGCTCGTCGCACGCGCACTGATGTATTCCTCTGTTTACTTCCACAAGACTGTCAGGGTCGCCGAGCTCATGCTTGCGAGGGCGGTGGAGCGGGCCGCTGAACCCAACTACGACAGCATACAGAGAATGGTGGATTCAGAACTGATGTCGTGGCTACTCTCCAAAGGCGGACTGCAGCATGACATGGCGATGAGGATCAAGTACAGGAAGCTCTTTAAGAAAGCCTTCGTTCTGGAAGAGAAGGATCTCGATGGTGCCAAGCGGGAAGCTCTATCAAGATTGACAGACTTCAAGCGAAGACGGGAAAAGGAGGACTCCATAGCTGATCGGGCTGGAGCCCGGCGGGGAGAGGTAATACTGGACATGCCGAGACCCGAACTCCTCACCACCGAGCCGAGGATGAGTCAGCTGGATGTCAGGATTCTGGACGGAACGAAGGCAAGACCGCTCAAGCGGATGAGCGGGCTGAGCAAGACACTGCGGAGCAGAGAGGTCTCGGATTGGGTCCTTCTCGTTTCATGTGAGTACAAGCATAAGGAAGCGGTGGGCAAGTACGCTCCGAAGGTCATCTTCGGTTGAGGCGAACAGGTTCACCGTCCGAAGGGCGGTTGGGCAGTGACGTTCTGCGAGATTCAGCCCCCAATATCTCTAAATATTCGGAACATCATTAACCCCCAATTTGTGGGATGGGATTCCTCACAAATTCTGGAGGTCTGATGATGAAGACCCTATTAGAGGAAGCACTTTCAAGAGAATCTAGACCAGTGAGCACCGCGCCTGCGGTTATTGAGGATATGAAAGCAGATTCGGAACTCGAATCACTGCTCGCCCAGATGAAGACCAAGGTGAGGATATTCGGGTGCGGCGGTAGCGGATGCAACACCATTGCGAGGATCATGGACGAGGGAATTGCCGGCGCAGAGCTCTTCGCGGCAAACACCGACGCTCAACACCTGCTGACAATCCGGGCGCCGAAGAAGATTCTGCTGGGCAGAAGGGTGACCAAGGGATTAGGGGCAGGCGCATTGCCACAGATCGGAGAGGAAGCGGCGCGAGAGAATGAGGACGAGATTAAGAAGTACCTCATGGGCTCCGACATGGTGTTTGTGACCTGCGGATTGGGTGGAGGAACTGGCACCGGTGGAAGTCACGTGATATCCAAACTCGCAAAGGACACCGGGGCGCTTACTGTGGCAGTCGTGACGCTTCCTTTCAGAGGCGAAGGACTGCTCAGGATGGAGAATGCCGAATGGGGCTTGGAGAAGCTCAGGCAGAACGCAGATACCGTGGTCTCGATACCCAACGACAGGCTCCTGGATCTTGTACCGCGCCTCTCGCTCAATTCCGCGTTCAGGTTCGCAGATGAGGTTCTGATGCGTGCCATCAAGGGCCTCGCGGAGGTAATCACAAAGCCAGGTCTGGTGAACCTGGATTTCAACGACATAAGGACGATAATGCAGGGCGGCGGTGTGGCCATGATTGGCCTCGGTGAATCTGATGCTGTCGGTGAGGACCGAGCGGTTGAGGCGCTCAGTGAGGCCGTTGAGTCCCCTCTGCTGGACGTGGACATCAGCTCCGCAAGAGGGGTTCTCATCAACGTAACTGGAGGAAACGACATGACCGTTTCCGAGGCGGAGAGAGTCGTCGAAGAGATTCAGGACAGGGTGAGCCCCAACGCGCGAATCATTTGGGGCGCGAACGTCGATCCCACAATCGAGCATATGCTGAAGGTGATGCTCATTGTCACTGGCGTTAAGTCCAAGCAGATCCTCGGGAAAAGCACTTCACCTGTGGGGAAGGAGATGGGAGTTGACGTGATAGGTTAGCACATCAACGCCAGAAAAACGTCACAGCCAGACATCAGAAAGTCATCATCCATCCTACCCAAACCTTTTATAGCCTATTGCGGTATTACGTGAACGAAAGCCTTCGGCCCATTTGTGTCCATAGATCGATTTGGAGGATTCGAGATGAAGTCTGTAGTGGATGAAGTTCTATCTCGAGCGGGCGAAGAGACTGTCGCTCGGGAAGCGCCTACGGAACTCGGCGGTTTCAGTGCCGACGATGAGGAACTCGAAAGGATACTCGCAGGATTGAAGACGAGCATCAGGATCATAGGTGTGGGTGGTGGAGGGTCCAACACGATAGACCGACTTGTGGAAGCGGGCGTGTTAGGGGCGGAACTCTATGCCGCAAACACGGACGCACAGCACCTTCTCACAGTTCGATCGCCTCACAAGATTCTGCTAGGAAAGAGGTCCACTCGAGGATTGGGAGCGGGAGCCCTGCCTCAGATCGGGGAGGAAGCAGCCAGAGAGAGCGAAGAGGAACTGCGAGGCATTCTGCGGGGGGCCGACATGGTTTTTGTCACCTGCGGTCTTGGTGGGGGTACTGGGACCGGTGGATCGCCCTATATTGCCAGCCTCGCGAAGGAGGTCGGGGCGCTCACCATTGCGATCTGCACCCTTCCGTTCAAGGCGGAAGGTTCAATCAGAATGGAGAACGCTGAGTATGGCCTCGAGAAGCTGAGGAACTACTCGGACACAGTCATAGCCATCCCAAACGACAAGCTCATTGAGCTCGTTCCCAGATTGGCGCTCAATGCCGCCTTCAAAGTGGCGGACGAGGTTCTGATGCGCTCAATCAAGGGGATAACCGAGGTCATCACCAAGCCTGGTTTGGTCAATCTCGATTTCAATGACATAAGGACGATAATGAAAGGCGGAGGCGTTGCCATGATCGGCCTCGGAGAAGGAGACTCCGAGAGCAGAGCAGAGGATGCCGTCGAGGAGGCCATAAGCTCTCCTCTCATCGATGTGGACATCACTGAGGCCACCGGTGCTCTTGTGAATGTCACCGGCGGTACCAGCATGACCGTCAGTGAGGCGGAGAAGGTCGCCGAGATAGTCCAGAGCCGGATCAGTCGTAATGCGAGAATCATTTGGGGAGCTGCCGTGGAGCCCGCGCTTGAGCATCTGGTACGGGTCATGGTCATACTGACAGGCGTGAAGTCAAGACAGATACTGGGCAGAGAAGAAGCCCGAAAAGCTGAAGTAGGCGGAATTGACTTAATAAAGTAGTTCGGTGCGATCAATGGACATCGTGGACAAGTCGTGGGACGTACAGAGAAAAATCGAGGAAAAGGCCAAGAGGATTGGCAAGGGAAAGTACGGCAGGATACTGAGAATGGCCAGAAGGCCCACGACGGACGAGTACATAAGGGTCCTCCAGATTACAGGGCTGGGCATGATCCTGATCGGTGGGGTCGGCTTTCTCATATACCTGCTAATGGTGGAGCTTCCTAAGATGTTCGCATAGTCAGGGAGATTGGTTCAGTGGGAGTTTTTGAAGTAGAAGAGGAGGAGGAAGAGAAGGAACCCAAGGAATCGCCCGAGCGGTTCGGGATCTCGCTCACCTGCGAGGATTCCAAGCGGATAGTGACGTCGGGGTCATCGACCGACTACGAAATGACACTCGAGAACCTAGGAGACAGCGATGACGCTGTCCAGATCAGGTTGGATCTCGTATATTCCGAGGAGGAGAAGGGAGAGCACTCGGAGTGGACTGTCAAGGTCGAAGCTCTCCTCAATGACCCTTGGGATGTTACCCTCACCGAAGAGACCGAGACGGAGGTCCAGGTCGGGCCTCACGAAAAGAAGGATTTCACTATGAACATCGTTGCCCCAAGGGGACCGAAATACGGTGATCGGCTCAATGTGATTGTCACTGCCACGTCGAGGGGAGACCCCGCCCTTTCTGATTCGCGGACGATTTCCACCACCGTGAGACAGACCGTGATGGCAGTGAAGACATCCATCGGTCATGAGAAGAGCGTCGCGGACTCGATTGCCGCAAGAGCCAAAACGCCGAAGACCGGGATTTTCTCAGTCCTATCGCCGACAACCCTCAGGGGATACGTTCTCGTGGAAACGATAAACCCGGATAGACTCGAAGAGATGGTGAAGGGCATCAGAAGGGCCAGAGGGCTGGTCAAGGGGGAGACATCGTTCTCCGAGATTGACCATTTCCTCGCTCCCAAGCCTCTGGTCTCTGGAATCGTCGAGGGGGACATTGTCGAGCTCATCTCCGGTCCCTTCAAGGGCGAGAAGGCAAGGGTTCAGCAGATTGACGAGGGCAAGGAAGAGATCACTGTGGAACTCTTTGAGGCCGTCGTTCCCATACCCGTTACTGTCAGGGGCGACAGCGTGAGGGTGATACAGAAGGAAGAAAGGGAGGAGTGATATTGGCCGAGGTTCTCAAGGTCCTTGTTGACGGGGGACAGGCTTCTGCCGGACCTCCGTTGGGTCCAGCTCTGGGCCCGATGGGAGTCAACATCATGGAGGTAATCAACGCCATAAATGAGAAGACGAAGCAGTTCGAAGGGATGAAGGTCCCAATCACGCTCACAGTGGAAACCTCCACGAAGACCTTCGAGATAGAGGTGGGAACACCACCCATATCGGCCCTGATTCTCAAGGAGCTGGGAGTGGAGAAGGGGTCCGGGGACCCTTCCAGAACTCGGATTGGCGATCTGACGATTGAGCAGGCAAAGAAAATCGCAGAAATGAAGAAGAGCTCCATGCTTGGAGCGAAGGAGAAGGAGAGGGTTCTGGAGATAATCGGTTCCTGCGTTTCCATGGGCGTCACCGTAGAGGGGAAAGACCCCAAGGAGATGCAGAAAGAGGTCAAGGAGGGGGTTTTCGACGGTGTGCTCATGGGGGATTGAGAATCCAAAGGCTTATATCATGGCACTGGATATGCAGTTTCTCTTCGTAGGAGGCGAGAGCCGCTTGCACTACAGGAGGTCTCTGTTTGACCAAGAAGGACACGATTGAGGCGATAAGGAAGGCAATCGAAACCTCCAAACAGAGGAATTTTGAGGAAAGCGTTGAAATCGCAGTCAATTTGAAGGATCTGGATCTCTCCGTACCCAAGAACAGAATCGAGGAGGAAATCCTCCTCCCGAAGGGCAGGGGGAAGCCGATCAGGATAGCGATCTTCGCTACTGGTGAGCTCGCCGTAAAGGCCAAAGGCTCCGCTGACATGATATTCGGGCCCGAGGACATTGAGGATCTGGCTGATGATAAGAGAAAGGCGAGGAAAATCGCCGGTGCCATTGATTTCTTTCTCGCGGAAGCCCCGCTCATGCCCACGATAGGAAAGCGTCTGGGTGTTGTCCTGGCAACAAGGGGGAAGATGCCTAAGCCCATACCGCCGGGAGCAGATCCAAGACCGATGATCGAGGGCATCAGGAGAACGGTAAGGATAAGGACAAAGGACAGGAGAACCTTTCATGTGCCCGTGGGAACGAAGAGCATGTCAGTCGAGGACCTTGCGGATAATGTGGACGAGATAATGAAAAGGCTGATTTCGCGCCTGGAGAGGGGAATGGAGAACATCGACTCGGCCTACGTCAAGACAACGATGGGGCCGGCGGTCAAGATCATCTGAGGTGGTGGCGACGGCGGAAGTTGCGGAATGGAAAACTCGGAAAGCCGAGGAACTGACCCGGGAAGTCACGGAAAGCCCAGTGGTTGCAGTCGCAGATGTAAAGGGAATTCCGGCCCCACAGCTCCAGCACATCCGCCAGAGTCTGAGAGGAAAGGTCAAGATCATCGTTTCAAAAAAGAGCCTGATTCAGCATTCCTTGGCAAAGCTTTCCGAGACCAGGGAGGGAATCGAACAGCTCGCCGATTGCATCAGCGGACAGGTCGCCTTCGTTCTCACAGACCTGAATCCCTTCAAGCTCTACAAGGAAATGGAGTCGACCAAGACGAAAGCGCCCGCTCGAGGCGGGGAGGTCAGCCCCGAGGACGTGTTCGTCAAGAAAGGCGATACCCCATTCAAACCTGGCCCGGTCATGAGCGAGCTTCAAAGGGCGGGTCTACCGGCCTCAATCGAAGGAGGCAAGGTCGTAATAAAGAAAGACACTGTCCTGGTTAAGAGAGGCGAGAAGATACCCAGGCACGTGGCTCAGGTTCTCACAAGACTTGAGATTCTCCCCCTCATTGTGGGGCTGGATGTGACTGGAGTCTATGAGAATGGAATTGTCTTCCTACCCGATGATCTCAGGATTGACGAGGACGAGTTCAAGTCGCATCTGTCCGATGTCATAGGCAGGGCAACGAATCTGGCGATGTTCATACATTATGCATCGGACCACACCATCAAACCACTCATACTGCTTGCAGAACAGAGGGCCTTGAACCTGGCTATGCATGCTGGAATCCCGACAGAAAGGACGATAGAGCTCTTGTTGTGGAAGGCCAGCGCGGAGATGCTCAGTCTCTCCTCGCGGATTCCGGACGCTCTTGACGATGAACTCAGAGGCAAACTCACGACAACGAAGAAGAGAGAGCCAGCGGAGAAGCCAGACAAGGAGAAAGAGAAGAAGGAAGAGGTCAGCAAGGAAGAGGCCGCAGAAGGCCTTGGTGCGTTGTTCGGATGAGAATCACGGAGGTGAATGAATGGAATATATCTACACTGCAATGCTCCTTCACTCGGCAGGAAAGGAGATATCGGAAGAGAATGTCGAAAAGATCCTGAAAGCTGCAGGCGTCAAGCCTGATCCCGTCAGGGTGAAGGCTCTTACCGCTTCGCTCGAGGGCGTCGACATCGAAGAGGCAATGTCAACCGCATTCGCCATGCCTGCGGTTGCAGCTCCTGAGGTTGCCGAGCCAGTGGAGGAGAAGAAAGAGAAAAAGAAGGAAGAGAAAAAGGAAGTCAGCGAAGAAGAGGCTGCCGCCGGTTTGGGAGCGCTCTTTGGATAGCCGGTTCCCAAGTCCCGCCAGCTTTCAGCTGCGATTTGAGCGGGAAAGGCATAATCCAAGGCAAGCTCTTGAATCATGATGAGAAGGGCGGCCCGAGCCTGAGGGCGGAAGATCTTGAGTGCAGATCACAGCTTCTTCTTGGCCTCTTTTTCCGTCCTCTTCTTTCTTTCTTTGGACGTGTAACCAGTTGTCTTGAGGAGAAAATCATTGAATCGTCTTATCGTTTCCATGGCAACATCATTTGGAACCGATGCGTCCATCTCCGTATCGACTATCAAATCCTTGCCATCGCTCCAAACAGAGATGTGCGCCAGGGCGCCAAAGGCAGCGAGGAGTTTCCCTTCCTCTTCCCTGCAATCGCCGAAACTCCCGTTGACCAGAGCGCGAAGGTTGACCAGCTGTAGATTCTCCTTGCATCCCCTTTTGATCGGATAATGGCGCATGAAAGGAGTAAGGCGAAGCCCATCAAAAAGCTACCTGTCGAAGAAGAATGCGGGATCCACCGAAGTCTGCATCGGTCCTTGGATCTCAAGAAGGTCAAGCCATTCATTTCGGCACTCGCACTCAAGTTCAGGCGGCCTCGCCTGGTTGTTCAATGAGAAGCTCTCGAGGAAGTCGATGATTGAAGAATCACATCGGCCGCAGTTGTGAACTCCTCTCCTGTTACCAGCTCCCACCGTGGAGACGAGGATGCGGGAACCGAGGTCTCTCGTGGACTCGACGATATCCAGTACGGTCCACAGCCACGGGGGTCTGTACTCACCTCTCCTCCAGAGGTATTCAACGAGGGTGTTCCTTTGAACGTTGATGGGATTGAAGGAGATTGTGTCCATGAGGTCGGAGGAAAGGCGGGCAGTTGAAATCGCATCAACCAGAGCCTCCTTCTCCGTCAGGAACGGAGGTTTGATGAGAACATACGCCCTCGTTTTGACTCCTGCGTCCGCACAGACCTTGGACGCTTTCCTGAAGTCATCGAAGACCATCCTCTTGTTAATCGATTTCTGAAGCACGACATCATTGGCAGACTCGAGACCCATGGCTATCTCGACTCTCTTCAAACTCGGAAGATTCCTAAGCCGCTCACTGGAAACGAACTCTGGTCTGCTCTCGATCAGCACTCGTTCGATACTGGAGAGCGCAGACTCCAGTATCTTCAGAGCCGTGTCCATCTCGACTTCTTGCTCATCGAGGAACTCCCGGAAGTGTAAATCTTCAGAAACCTCTGTCCAGCATAATGTCTCATTGCCTCCTCGAACTGCATCGTGATATCAGAGGGAGAGGCATCTTCTGCGCAATCGTTGATGTATCCGCACATTGAGCACCCGCTCATTCTGGACCAAAAGCAGCCCTTTGTTCGGAGAACGACGACATAGCAGTTCACGACATCGTTGTCCGCGACCTCTTTTTCCGTCCAGGTCGAGACGAACTTCCTTGGACTCCTCTTTCCTGGTTTTCGGAAACGCTCTACAACACTCTCTAGAGTCATTGCCCACGGTCGTATGTCCTATGGTGGCAAAAAACTTGGCTATTTCTTCCTGGGACTTGTCACCGCTGATAGGCCAGCGACAGCACCGAAGAGAACGAAGACTATGAAGAGGAAGAAGAACAGGTCGAACCAGAAAGGGCCAAAATACAGGCCGTACAGGGTGATGACCGAACCGGATCCGCTTTCGTAGATGAAGAAATCGGACATCGCCCCAGCGTTGACGAGCAGTGTCAGGAGACCAGAAACCAGGAAGAACATGGCTCCCGTAGTGACCAGTGCAATCCCGGCCTTTGCGCTTCCTGATCTTCCCACAGGTACAGCGACGGCGGCGGGGCGGGCTGCTTTGGCTGGGACTTCCTTTGGAGCGTACTTCGCGCAGACATAGCAGTAGTAGCGGTCGAACTTCTTGACGTACGTGAGGTCCTCTCCGCAGGTCGGGCATTTCTTGGCGACCTTCTTTCTCACAGCTACCGCTGGCTTCCTCTCTGGGAGATAGGACTTGCACGTATAGCAGTACCATCTGTTGTACTTCTCCACAAACTTTGCCTTGCCATGGCAAGTAGGGCATATTCCCTCCTCTTCAACGGCAACCTCGGGCTTTTCTTCCTTCGGAGCATACTTCTTGCAGGTGTGGCAGTACCATCTATCGTACTGGGAGTAGTAGGATAGCGGCTTCCCACACGTGAGACACTTCTTGATCTTGACCTCCACTTCCTCGACTTCCCGAGGCGCATACTTCTTGCATGCCGAGCACCACCACCTCTCGTAGCGGGCAATGTACGTCAGAGGCCTTTCACATTCTGGACATTTCTTGATTTCTGGCTTCTCAACCTCAGGTGGTTTCTCTGCTGGAGGGGCCTCCGCAACGGCGGGCGTGGGTTTGACTTTTTCAGCGGGAGGTTTCTCCTCTGGGCGAGCCACAGCGATTCTCTCCTCTGCGGGAACCTCCTCTGGAGGAGCTTCTTCAGGCGGCTTCTCCTCTGGTGGTGCCTCTGGTATCTCCTCTACCTCCGTCTCTTGCAGAAGCTCTTCCACCTCAAGTTCGGGAACCTCTGCAGGTGCCTCCTTGGGAGGCTCCATTTCTTCGGGAACAGCTTCTGGTACGGTTTCTACTTCCTCTTCTGGGGCCTCAGGCGGGATCTCCTCCTTTGGCGGTTCGGGAAGTTCCTTTGGCTCCTCTTCCTCGGGGACCTCCTCGATTTCCGGAACTTCCTCTTCAGGAGGTTCTACAACCTCCTCAGGCGGTCCAGGGGCTTCGTGCTCTTCGATATGGGCCAGAAGTCTGTCCTGGAGCTCCTTCTTCTTACCGCCAACCTTCAGTCCATAGGCTCGACAGAGGACGACAAGATCGTCACGCTTCGATGTCTTCACAATCTCTTCAGTTAGCTCTGGCTTTTCTTCTTCGTCTTCGGCTGCCTCTGCAGCCTCTTCCTCGTCTGGCGTCTCTTCCACCTCCTCCTTTGATGCATAGCTCTGGCAATTGAAGCAATACCATCTGTCATATTGAGAAACGTACGTGAGGAATTTCCCACAGGTTGGGCACTTTCTTTCCTCTGACTCGCTCTCAATGCCCTTTGGTGCGTATTCCTCGCATTCATAACAGTAGTATCTTTCGTACTCGTTGATATACGATAATGGCTTCCCGCACGTGGGGCAAGAAATCTCTTTCATCTCTTGACCGCAAATCGCGCATCGATCTGCATCATCTGGCATGGTTGCACCGCACCTGGGGCAATCCACCATTATATCACGATTTGACGATAATAGCAGGCTTATATATTTGTTGTGATGTGATTTTCAGGAAGCCATAATCTTTATTAGCCGTGTGGTCTTGAGATTTACTGCGCCACCGTAGCTTAGTTGGAAGAGCGGCTGACTTGTAATCAGCAGGTCGGGAGTTCGAGTCTCTCCGGTGGCTCTGAACTGCAATTTCATTACCCAAGAGAAAAGTACTAATACGGAATGCTTTCTACAGGTTAGTGTGAGAAAGCGATTGGACATATACCACAGCGACGAGAAGTTGCAGAGAAAGATTGACACGATACAGCAATCCAGCATGTCTCAAGAGAACAAGAAGATGATTCTCGACTTCGGGGACAACTGCTTCGCTGAGGGTTTGAGTGGTCATCGAGTTCTCTTCTACCTCAGTCATTTGGAGCGTATTGCGAAATGGCTTGAGGAGGATTTCAAGGAAGCATCCAAGAAGGACATCGTCGCATTGCTTCGGAGGATCGAGGGAATGGACTACTCTGATTGGACGAAGCTGAACTACAAGACCACTCTAAAGAAGTTCTACAAGTGGCTTGCGGGAGGGGAGGAGTATCCGGAGCAGGTGAAGTGGATCAAGACAAGCAAGAAG
This sequence comes from Thermoplasmata archaeon, assembly GCA_046759065.1. Classification (GTDB taxonomy): domain Archaea; phylum Thermoplasmatota; class Thermoplasmata; order RBG-16-68-12; family JAGMCJ01; genus JAGMCJ01. Next base: position 16,025 of record JBHIBK010000010.1, read on the forward strand.
AACATGAACCACACACTCCCCGAGGAATTGCTCACCGAGGAGGACATCACCAACCTCATCAGAATGGCAGAACACCCGAGAGACAAGGCCCTGATCTATGTCCTTTACGAGAGCGGTTGCAGAAGAGGCGAGTTGTGTTCCCTGCGTCTGATGCACATCGACTTCGACAAGTATGGAGCAGTTCTGATGGTCGAAGGAAAGACAGGTCAAAGAAGGGTGAGAATCATATCCTCAACTCCGAATCTGGCAGCGTGGATTGACATCCATCCTCTCAAGGAGAAAAGAGATGCACCCCTTTGGGTCGGCATAGGAACAAGGGGAAAGAACAAGCAAATAGACTACGCGGCAATTAGAATGCTGCTGAGGAGAGTGGCAAAGAAGGCAGGCATAGGAAAGAGAATGAATCCTCACATGTTCAGGCACAGCAGAGCAACACATCTTGCCAATGAGCTCACTGAAGCCCAAATGAACGAGTACTTCGGCTGGGTCCAGGGGTCGGAAATGCCCTCAACATACGTGCATCTCTCTGGTAGGGATGTGGACAGCGCTCTCTTGAAGATGTACGGCATCAAGGATGAAGAAGCCGAAAAGGAGGTCAAGCTGAGGCCAAAGACGTGCGTTAGATGTTCTCAGCTGAATTCCACGGTTTCCAAATTCTGCACAAGGTGTGGAGCAGTGCTCGATCTCCAAACCGCGCTTGCACTTGAGGAGGAGATGTCAGAGAT
>JBHIBK010000011.1:0-16218 GCA_046759065.1 Thermoplasmata archaeon
AACCGCCAACCTTCCCTCCGAATGCGGAGGCAGAGATCCACGTCCTCATAGAAGGCGAAGTAGGACTCGTCGTACCCACCAATCCGCTCGAGGAGAGGCCGCGGGAGGAAGGGGAGTTCCGTGTAGTCGGCCTCTGCTCCTTTGGGCACCTCCCTAGATCCACGCCCGATGGCACCCACGAGACCTGTGCGCCGGTGGAAGCGGTTGCCGGCGCTGTCCACCCGTTCGGGGTCGCCAAGTTGGTAGACGGCAGGGAAGGGCACCACACGTCCGGGGGAGGCCGCCCTTACGAGGTGTTCCAGGAACCCTGGGTCGACGGTCATGTCGTTGTTCAGACAGAGGACGTAGTCCGCCACTTCCTCCAGGGCTGCACGGATGCCGGCGTTCATCCCCCCGCCGTATCCGTGATTTCGGGAGAGCCGAAGAAGAGGAACATGGGGGAAGGCTTCAGCGATTCTGTCCGGGCTTCCATCCGAGGAACCATTGTCGACTACGTACGTCTTCATCGGGCTGTAAGTGGCCTTAGCCACGGACTCGAGGCAAGTCCGCGTTGCCTCCCAGTCGTTCCAGTTCAGGATGACCAGAGCAACGCGGGGAAGGTCGATCATAGGGGATCTCGTCCTCTTGGAGAGCGAATCGGATTCTAACTAGGGCCCTTAAGCTCTCTTCCTCTGACCGTCCCTCAGTCGTCCCGGAATGTTGGATTCCTTTGGAGAAAGAGTTAAGTTGACGGGACGTTCTCAGAAGCGAAAATATGTCCATTTGTTATTCGGGCGGCCACCTAGGCTCCGCCCTAGCTTTCGACGTCATCCTTCCCCTTCGACTCTGATACCATGCCAGCGGCTCCTTTTGGAAACGGGCGGATGACGGAAATCCGACCAGAGACAATCGCCTGCATCCCCTGCTTCAACGAAGCAGGGACCATCGGTCGCATCGTGGAGGACGCCCTGCGGTTTGCGGAGGCCGTGGTGGTGGTGGACGATGGGTCCGAGGATGGCACGGGGCGGATCTCCGAGGAGGCAGGGGCGCTCGTGCTGCGGCATCCTGGCAATCTCGGCTACGGACAGGCCCTTCAGACTTCCTTTGACGCCGCGGCCGCCCTGGGGGCTCGTACCCTGGTGATTCTGGACGGCGACGGCCAGCATTATCCCGCCGACATCCCATCCATCACGCAGCCCATCCGCGAGGGAACTGCAGACCTCAGCATCGGGTCCCGCTTCTTGGATGCTGCGACGTTGGCGCAGGTCCCGCGGGGCCGCCAGTTCGGCATCCGTGTCATTACCAAGATGGTCAACGCGGTCATGGAGTTTGGTCAGCCGATCACGGACGCGCAGAGCGGGTTTCGGGCGTACGGTCCGAGAGCTCTCCAGTCCATTCGGCTCCGGAGTAGTGGTATGGGAGCGAGCACGGAGGTCCTGTGGCGGGCTCAGCGTGAGGGACTGCGGGTCACGGAGGTACCCCTCCGCCACTTCTCTCCCGACGGGGACCACAGTCAGAATCCGGTCCTGCAAGGGGCAGACGTCATCTTAACGACGCTCTTGGAGAAACTGCGGGAGGTCCCGGCATCGCTATGGGGGCGAAGCATGAACCCGCGACCATCGTACGTCGGTTCGCTTCGTGAGGTAGTCCTTCCACGCCAGGAGGACCGACCACTGGAAGCTCAGGAAGGTGCGGGTCCATTGGGGGATCCGATGGAGGCTCCCACTGCTTCGGGGAAGGCTCCCGCGGAGCCCTTGGAGTATCGGTAGCAGGGATATTGCGGAAAGGGCGAGCAAGACGCCCAACCCGATGCCAACGGGCAAGGGACCCCCGGCCCAGATTGCCAGACCAAGCCCAATGGCTCCTGCAATGAGCAGAAAGGGCGTGAGGATCTGGAGGACCTTGTGAGATGGGTAGATGAAATAACTGTACCAGGAGGGACGGCGCACGAGGTATCGCCAGTGCCTGAAAGTGCACTGGATAGCGCCCAACGATGTCCGTCGCCATTGGGTCACCATGTCCTGCGAGCGGGTTGGGGCGTTTTCCAGGACGACGGCGTCTGGGGCGTATGCAACTCGGTAGCCCTGTTTTCGAATGCGAACGGCCAGGTCTAGATCCTCGGCTAAGGCACTCGGACTCGCCTCGACTAAGCCTCGCCGCCAAGCGCTGACCTCGCCCGACATGGCGACGCTGCTGTCTAGGTTCTCCTCACCGGAGCGAAGGAGTCGCTCGATCTCCCAGAAGAGAGCGGTCCCGCTCGCTTCTTTGGTGTCGGCGTTCCGCACGACGAAGCGTCCTCCCGCTCCCCCGACTGCGGCATCGGCAAAGGGAGTCACGAGGGCACGGAGGGTCGTCGGGACGAAGAGGGCGTTGGCGTCGGTGACGACGACGATGTCCCCCCGCGCCTCTGAGGTCCCCAGGTTGATGGCCGAGGCCTTTCCTTCCCGTTCCTCCTGGTGGAGGACGATTAAGTCGGGGTGGTCGGCCTTGGTCCCTTCGGCGCGCTGGTGTGTGCCGTCGGTCGAACCTGATTCCACGACGATGACTTCCAGCAACGCCTTCGGGTAGTCTTGACTGTAGATGTTGACAATCCGGTCTTCAATCGTTGAGGCGTCGTTGTGCGTTGGGACGATAACACTGACGTTGGGGAGTTGTTTAGGGACAGCCTGCGTTGGGCTTCCCCTCCGGGCCAAGAGGGCCATAAGAGCAGGATATCCCAGGAACTGCCAGTAGAGGAGAACTCCCGCTACGATGCCGATAACCAGACCGATTTGGGCGAGGAGCATAGCCACCTTGAAGGCTGTAGTCCCTCCGGCCCTAAAAACCGTCCTCCCGCCGAGGGCATATAAGCGGAGGCGTGATTTGAGAGCCCCTCATGGACGAGGCGCACATCGGGTTGTTGACATACAACACGCGAGACCTCGTCCTGGAGAACCTGGAAAGCCTGATTGAATCAGGTGTCTCTCCGGAGGCTCTCCTGGTCTGGGACAACGCATCCTCGGATGGGACCGCCGAGGCTCTCGCCGCTAGATTCCCCGCTGTCCGGTCCCAGGTCTCAGAGAGAAACCTCGGTTACGCCGAGGGAATGAATCGAATTGTGGAGGCCTTGGGAGGCGATCATGTCATCCTTCTGACAGCGGACTGCTTCACGACACAGGGTGCCATAGAACGGCTGAGAGCAGTCCTCGTGTCCGATTCTACTATCGCGATCTGTGGCGGACGCCTCATAAGCGCTCGGACAGGTCGGATCGAATCGGAGGGCGGGACGATCAGTTTCCCCTTGGGGATCGCCATTGCCCGGAACAAGCATCAGGAAGCAGACCTCCTCGTCACAGGACCCACCGATGTTGCCTACGTTGACGGTGCATTCCTCGCTCTGAACCGGGGAGCCTTCAGCCAAATCGGCGGCTTCGACTCCCACTTCTTCGCCTACCATGAGGAGGTGGATCTCTGTTGGCGGGCCCGTCAGAAGGGATATCGCGTTGTGTGCGACCCTGCGGCGCAGGCAACCCATCGAACGTACGGATCCTTCGGCTCGCTTCCCTCGCAACGCTGGAGGCTCGCGGAGAGGAATCGAATTGGGTCAAACGTCAAGAATCTGAACCCTCTCAATTTGGCTGTGGCTGCCCTTGCCGAAGTGGGTTACGCCGTGGTTGTCTTTCTCCTCGTCCCAGCCCTCGGTCCCAAAGGCTACGCGAGGGCGTACGGTAGGGCTCTGATGGACGTGGCTAGGGGACGTCTCCATCTACGGAAAGCGCGGCGAGCGGTGCAGGACGCCCGGCGCGTTTCGGACGACACGGTGCTGGCGTCCCACACCAGACTCGGACCCAAAGCCCTCTTCGCAGAACTGAACGTGCAGCGCGAACTCTTCTACTCCGGGGACGGGTCCGATCAGGCACACTCATGAAGGCAGTAAAAGGATGGTTCGCAGGGCCAGCCCGTTTTGTCGGGGTTGACTCCCTCCGGAGTGGCCTTTGGCTGGCGGCGGCCGCGAGCGTTCTGGTTGGGCTCTTTCTCGTCCAATACTCCATCTACGGCCCCGAGCGATACTTGGGGTGGGACACTTCCTCATACGTTGCCCGAGCACGCGTCGCCCAGCTCCTGGGACCTATCTTCTTGGCCAACTGGTACGACTTCCCTCTGCTCTATGATCTGGCAATCTGGATCTTCGGCTCCGGCTTGGGCGACTTGGGCCTCGCCGAGCGCATCCTCCCTGTGCTGGTAGCCGTGGCCTTGGTGGCCCTCTACCATCGTTTCGGGCGAGAACTCTTCCGGAACCCGGACTACGCTGGCCTGACGGCCATGCTTGCAGCGCTATCGGTAAATACGCTCCGTCTTGTGAGTGATCTTCATCGGAACCTTCTCGCCCTGACCGTTGCCTTCGCCTTCCTACTGGTCCTCTACGAGCTGAACCAGGGTCGTCGCAGCAGAGGGCAGGGCTTTGTGCTTCTCCTCCTGTTCAGCGCCGTCGGCGCCTACAGCCAGCTTGAAACATGGGCCGTGCTCCTGGTCGCGGTCCTCATCATCGGGGCACTCCACCGACGCGTTCGGTGGCTCGCATACATCGCCATGGTGCTGCCCGCTCTCCTGCTCGCGCCCCTCCTCCTCAGCTATGTCGGGAACTGGGCGGCTTTCTCCGGTCTCAAGCTGGCAGGGGAAGTGGGATCTGTGAAAGTGTTCACGATAGAAACAGTCCTATCCTTTCACGGAGGCAATCTGTTCCTCTTGGTGCTGGCGGCCATCGGGGCGATCCTCCTTGCGTATCGCGCCATCAGGGAGAGGGGTCTCTGGACCCTCCTTCTGGTCTGGTACAGTGTGGCCTTGGGTCTTCTGCTCACGACGCCTCTTGGAGTGCCACCCCACCGGCTACTCTACATTCTGCCGATTCCCGTTCTCTTGGTCGTGCCCCTCGAGATGCTGCACGAGGCCTTGCCGGGGCTGCGCCGCCGCCTTCCCTCGCGTGTCGCCCGACGCCTCTCCACCCGCGGTTGGGGGGTGATCCGCGTTGCCCTGCCCTTCGTCCTCTCCGGGTTGGTCGTCTCTGCCTCCATCATCGGTCTTGCCGCCCACAAGGATCGCTATCTCCAGCCCTTCGTAAGCGAAGAGCGAGTCGCCGAGCTTGTCGCGATTGCGGAGGTTCTTAAGGACTATGAATCGGAGATTCCTATCGTATCGCTCTGGGGGACCAATGGCGTATGGATGAGTGGCGTGGAGCTGGGCTACGTGAGCAGTCTAAGCGGACCTGTCTTGACGCACTACGGGCGTCCTCAACTCCTGCTGACGATGACGGATCCGCTCTTGGCCTACCCCACCTTGACTGACACCCCTGACCCGACTAGGACCACTGCCTTGGGAGCTTATAGGACCATACAGAGGGTCTTGGGGGAGAATGCACAGATTGACGACCGACCCATCTTGGTCGAGACCGGTGGATTGTACGGCCGCCCCGTCTCCGACTACTTCGTGAGGAAACACCCTGTAGGTCCGGGCATCTACCTCGTTCCGCCGGGCGCTGTCTCGCCACTGGAGAAGGACACTTGGGTGTTCTTTGGCGCCTTCGACTGGGGAGTCTCGTCTCCATTCTACACGATTGCAGAGGATTGGGCCATTGCGCCGCAGGTGCTCGAGCACGTTGTGCCGTCGCTTTCCGCGCCTTGGGAGGTGTCCTTCCCCTTCGTCCTCACCCGAGATACGCCCGATGCTCTCTTATCTCTGCACTTGCCGGGCACACCTGCCATCCCTGATGCATGGCAGATTCCATGGCCGAGTGTTCGTGGGTTCGACCTCTATGTCGACGACCAATTCATTGCCGAATACGTGTACAGTGGGGAGGGCCCGATCTGGGTGAACTATACCCTGGAAGACCTGCCCTCTGGGTTTCACTTTCTCACGATGCGGGCCGAAGAGCTGGCGGAGCCGTTCGCCATTACTCTTGACTTCCTAGCACTCTATCCACGTGAAGTGGAGTTAGCCACCATCCTCACGGCCTATCGGGCATGACCTCTGGATGGAAGCGGCGGTACACCGACCGAGGGAGCGGCACCCCTCTCAACAGGCTGAGGGACAAAACTCGAGGGTATCCAGAGTCACCACGACGGCTAGGCTCTCCGTCCCTCGCGCTCGTAGCGTGACTTGATGGACCCCCGCGGAAACTTGCAGAAGCGGCACACGAATCGTCTCTTCACCACTCCCCGCAAACTCGTGAACGTGAACGAGATCACCGTCGAGATAGACCTCCAAAGGAGCGAGGGGCGCGGAGAGCCCGCCAGGAAACAGATGGGGGGACTCCCAATCCCACAGTCGGAGGGCGAGTTCCACTGCAGGCCAGGTCTCGGCGAGAGAGATGATGTAGGTCGCCTGAACCTCTCGATTGCCAGGCTCCTCCATCCATTCGAGAACGGTCCCCGCGTGAGACCAAGAGGCCTGCCGCTCGCGGAATGGGCTGCTTCTGCCCCAATCGGCATAGGCGAATAGTCTCCAATGATCTAGCGTTTCGGGGGAAAGGGAGCCCGGGGGAATGAGGAAGAAGCCCGTTGGCATCCGAAACGCCTCAAGGAAGGACTCTGAGAGAGGTCGGTCGTAGGATGCACCCGGGACCAGGACAATCGGGCGTGACGTAGCGCCGGTCTGGGCCTGTAGCTCGTCTAGGATCTCCGCGCGGTATGCGGCCGCTACAGGCTCTTCAATCGAAGGGACGTACCGCCACTCGTAGACGTCGGCATTCTCAGGCAGCGTGAAGAGGAACTGCAGCTTCCCGTAGTAGACGAGATTCTGAGGGATCTGGATCCCGAAATATGCCCGATAGATAGGGGAGAAGTATGCGGCCTCTGGCCCATACATGACCACGATGGGTTGGTCATGACCCATCTGGCGGACGTCGCGGGCGGAGGCAGTCAACGGGGCGACGTCCTCAGGCTTCACATAGGGCCGAACGAAGACATCGGCTACGAATGCCGCTGTCAACACCGTTGGAGTGACAATGATGAGGACGGCGATGACCGGAGCAACGGGACGCCGTGTTGCCCTCGCATTCCTGGGTGGGTCGGGTTCGCCCTTCTTCGGACGTATCCATGCACGAAACTTCGGAATCCAACGAGCTATCGGGCCCGCGCTTAAGGCCAGGAGGATCGCGATGGGAGCGGACACCAGGACTCGGGAAGGTGGAAGGCCAAGAATGATGAGGAACGGCAAAAGAACTAACAGAATCAGCAGCCACCACGCCACAAAGCGCGCCGCAATCTTGCCTGCAGTGAATCCACGATACAACTCCACAGCCCCTATGACTACAAACGGTAGGAAAGGACCCACAAAGACCAGCAGATCCGCGACCGCGACGTTTGGATCAGCAGGGAGAAAAAAGGCGGCCCCGCCCACGAAACCTTGTGCAAAACCGGGTAGTAGGGGAGACAGTGCGATGAGCGGCAGGGCCAGAATAAACACTCCTCTAAGCAAGGAGCGGAGCTTCTTCTCGGCGAAGAGAAGGGCTAGGAGCGTCAGGGAGAGAACGAGATATGTCTCCAGGTGGGCAAAGGCCACTACCGCGAGGAACAGGACGGCCAGGAGAGGGCTCCATCGCGAGCCTCGTCCCATTGGGGACCGGTTGGTCGCCACGTGAAACACGTAGAGGCCAACCGCGAGGCCGACAGCCTGAGCAAGCAGGTTTCGATGCAGGTCTGCATAGAGTCGAATCGTATGAATTGCGATCGCTCCGAGCAAGGCGGCAAGAATGCCGTATCGATAGTCCGATGTGATGGCGGTTGTTAGCCGATAGTAAGCAAAACCCAGCGGAAGAGCGACCAGTGTGGGGAGAATCCTCTCTGCAAGCCCAGGATCGCCGAGGATCGTTCCAAGTCCCGCGACAATGAGTACGTAAAGGTGCGGGTAACTCCATTCTGAAACGATCATGGTGATGGCTCCTCGTTCCAGGACAAGCTTAGCCCACCACACATAGGTCGACGTGTCCCATCCCAGGAAGAGCTCGAACCCAAAGCGCCCGTACTGGATGAGCGAGAGTAGAACGAGGGGGAGAGCGAAGATGGCCGCAACTACAATCCAGAGGCGCTTGCCGCGAACGAGAAGGAGATCTGAATGGATGTCCTGCTCCTCATCCTGATCGAGGGTGGGAAGTGGCTCATTCGAGTTCACGCAGCGCCGGCCTCCCGTGGGCAGGAACCGGCTGCGAACCTCCTTCCTTGCATCTCTTACTCTCTTCTGGATACTATCTTTCGGACCTCTTAAGTCGAGAGGTGGGAGGAGATGAGAGAATCCGGCAACTCTTAACGTGTGTTCGCAGAACGGAGGAACGCGACCTTAGAGCTTTATATGATACCCATTTTCGGGTCTGATAACAACTCGTTCATCGCGCCGGGGGTTTCCAGTGGTTCCGAGAGTCAAGATTCATAACGCACAGACCATCCTTCGAAAGGCGTTCGAGGTCTTCGATGACCGGGTTGGCCTCTCCTGCAGCTTTGGGAAGGACTCGGTCACAGTCCTGCACCTGGCCCGCGAGTTCCAGCCGGATGTCCCGGCCATCTACATTGACACGGGCCTGGACTTTCCTGAGACGCAAGAGTTCTTGGAGGGCCTACACGAGCGTTGGGATCTCAACCTCCGTGTGTATTGGCCCACGCGCGAGAACGTGAAGTACCGTAATGAGATGGACTTGAACTTGAACCTTTCAAACCCCGATCTCTGTTGTGACCTGCTGAAGGTTGAGCCCACCGAGAGGGCACTCAGCGGGCTGGACGCGTGGATTGTGGGCTTGCGGCGCGATGAGACGGAATATCGGCAGGACTTGGAGCCCTTTGAGATAGTAGAGAGGCCCGATGGACTGCCAATGACGAGAATCGCTCCCATCTATGACTGGACTGAAGCGGAGGTCTGGGATTACATCAGGGCGAATGATATTCCCTACCATCCGCTCTACGATCAGGGATATCGAAGCATGGGATGTATGCCCTGCAGCAAAGCTGGTCTGAGGGGCCGGTTTGAGCGGGCGGGTCGCTGGGACGGGAGCGACAAGGAAGAGTGCGGGATCCATACCTTCCTGCCCAGGCGCGACTTCATGCCCAGCGTGGCGAAGCGTATTTCAGGTCCGATTCAGATTCCCCGGATTGCGGAGGACGCGAGGAAGTCCGGCGAATGAAGGTCCTCATTTGCGGAATGGATGGCTATCTTGGCTGGCCTCTCGCCTTGAGGCTGCTGGACCAGGACAGATTCCAGGTCTTAGGCTTGGACAATTTCTCTCGCCGATCCATGGTTGGTGAGGTCGGTTCGGACTCCGCCATTCCCATTGTCCCAATGGAAGAGAGGCTCGCGGCCTGCCGAGAGGTGTTTGGGGATGCACCCACCTTCTACGATGGGGACCTCCGTGACTACGAGTTCACGGCCCAGGTCTTGGAAGATGAGGAACCAGACGCGATTGTCCACCTGGGCGAGATGCCCTCCGCTCCCTATAGCATGGCGGACGCTAGCCGTGCCTACTTCACACAGGAGAACAATGTCCTCGGCACCCTCAATCTTCTGTTTGCCATGAGGGATTTCGCCCCTTCTTCCCATCTCGTCAAGCTTGGAACCATGGGAGAGTACGGTACACCGAACATCGACATCCCCGAGGGATTCTTCGAGATCGAGTACAACGGACGAAAGGACTCACTCCCTTTCCCACGGCAGCCTGGCTCTCTTTATCATCTCTCCAAAGTCCATGACTCATTCAACGTGATGTTTGGGTGCAAGGTGTGGAACCTTCGTAGCACGGACATTATGCAGGGAGTTGTCTATGGCACACGAACGGACCAGATAGCCCTTGACGCTCGATTCAGTACCAGATTCGACATCGACGCAGTCTTTGGGACCGCCATCAACCGGTTCTGTGCGCAGGCTGTGATCGGCCACCCCATCACCCCGTACGGGAGGGGTCATCAGAAGCGCGGGTTCATTGCGCTTCGGGACAGCCTCGCCTGCATGACCCTCGCGCTGAAGTATCCTCCCTCGCACGGGGAGTACCGGACATTCAATCAGTTTGACATGGTGTACGACATAAGCTATCTTGCTGAGGTAGTCGCAACCTCAGCCGCTGCTCTCGGACTCCGCGCTGGAGTCTCCGCAATCGATAATCCGAGGATTGAGGCCGAGGAACATTACTACAATCCGGAAAGCAAGAAACTCCGCAGCCTCGGTTTCCAGCCAGAACACGAGTTGAAGGAAGAGACGGAGCTGATGCTTAAGGATCTGATCCCGCAGCGCGCGCGCATTCACTCCCTTGAAAAGGCGATTGATCCTAGCATTCTCTGGGACCCGAGGCCCGGGAAAATGGCCTCGTCTAGCGCCCCGGGTGAATCCTAATAGACTGGCTCTCCTTCCGGTCTTGGTCACATCGATCATCCAGAAGGAGGATGAGTGCTTCATGAGCTCTGTCCAATCCGGCCAGGGACCGAGAGGCAGACTCGTCGCCGTTGTACCTGCGTATAACGAGGAATTGATGATTGCAGGAGTCCTCCGCGAGCTGACCCCGCGCGTCGACCAGGTCTACGTGGTTGATGACGGTTCCGAAGACGAGACGGCGAAGGTGGCAGAAATCGAGGGAGCCCGAGTCCTCAGACACGACAAGAATCTGGGAATCGGGATGGCGCTACAGACTGGATACAAGGCTGCCGCGGATGACAACGCAGATGTCCTCGTCCAAATCGATGCGGACGGTCAGCATAATTCAAGCCACTTGGAAGGCTTGATCGAGGAGTTGAATGAGTCGACCGACATCGTCATCGGAAGCCGATTCCTGGAAGGGGAGCCGCAAGGGTACAGCCGAGTGAGACGATGGGGAATCAGGTTCTTCAGCTACCTCGCCTCGGCTTTGTCTGGCAAGCGAATCTACGACATCACGAGTGGGTATCGAATATATCGGATGAAGTCCTTGTTGAGAATCCCACCCATACGAAGTCGTCATTGGGCGGTGGAGCAGACGTTGACCGCCATCAGGCTTAACATGACGGTCAAGGAAGTGAGTATCCCGATTCCTCCGCGTAGAAAGGGTAGTAGTCAGTTCCGGCCCGATGTCGCATTGAAGTATCCATTGAAGGTCACTCTTGGTATTCTCCGGGCCCTCAGGACCAGATCTGGTCATCTGTACTAAGCAAAGAAGGAACCTGGGTGATGGCCCGAATTGACTGGGCAAGGGCACCCAACCAAGCGATGGAAATCGATTATAAATATCGACGGGAACCTGGCTCCCCCGATTGGACGCCCGCTTCCTGTTCTTGAGCAAAACCCATCCCTTCCATGGTGGAGGCGCCGAGCTTCGCACCTGGGAGCTCGCGAAGAGATTCGTGGAGTTCGGCTCTCAGGTAACCATTTTGACGTCGGAAGTTGGGGCTCCTTCTGACAAGCCAGATTCCATCGCGGGCGTCAGGTTCGAATATCTCCCGGCGACGCCTTTCGCCTGGTCGGGCATCGCCCAGGTCGCCTTTCTGGCTCCCAGGGTTCAGTTTTTCCTAACTAGATCACCCCTTCTAACTGAGTTGATTGTAGAAGATCGGCCAGATCTTGTCCACGATGACATCACGCCTTTCCCGATAATCAAGGCGAATCGTCTCTGTCTGGAATCCGAAATCCCGGAAGTAGCCACCGTCCACATTCTTCGAGGACGCATGCTCGATTGGGCGCGAATCTACGGCCCAGTCGGTGTAGGCGGAGCCGTTGGCGAAGCAATGCTGCGCGGAGGATTCCTCCGGTACTCACATATCATTACGGACTCCCAATGGCTCCGAACAGATCTCCTTCGAGACATAGCCCCTGGGCAGGTCACCTGGATCCCGAATGGTGTCAACATCGACGAATTCCATCCCCATGGGAGTCACTTTACCTCAACAGACGTGGACCTTGTTCGATTTCTCTACGTCGGGCGATTCATAGGTTGGAAGGGTCATCGCGTTTTGTTGGAGGCCTTTGCTGGGCTCTTGAAGGAGGGAGTCCCGGCTAAGCTATTGCTTGTGGGGACTGGGCCAGACCTCGAGAACATCCACCGACTCTGTAGGGACTTTCAGATCGAAGACCACGTCTCATTCCTGGGGTGGATTCCTCATTCTGAGATGCCCACGGTCTACAGCCGGGCTGACGTTTTCGTATTGCCCTCGGCTCCCGAGGGCCTGTCCGTCGCCCTCATTGAAGCAATGAGTTCCGGCCTCGCCGTGGTTGCCTCAGACTTCCCCGGGAACCGTGATGTGACCGGTACTTCCTCGGCACTGCTGACTCGACATGGCGATTCGGAAGGGCTAAGAGCAGCCATGAAGAAGCTCGCGCAGGACCCCGACTTGAGAAGTCGGCTAGGAACCGCCGGTAGACAGACTGTTGTTGAAAACTTCTCCTGGGATCGGGTAGCACAGGCACAGTTTGAGCTTTTCAGGAAGTGCGTGGAAGCGTAGGCTCCTGCACAGTACGATGCGACTTGCGGGTCCAGAATCTCTTACGCGGAGCCCATTGAGTAGAGAAAGATCTTGTCATCAATTGAGTGTTGCAGATTGAACAGGGGGGAGGACAGATGTTCAAGGAGCGATGGATTGGTGATAACCTTCGGTCTGTAGACGTGAATCAGGTTACTCTCTGCCCAGAAGAGAGTTCGACCCGATACAACGAGATAGGCCTCCTCCACGTCAATCCCTTCTATCGTGAGAATCCGAGTGATGTTTTCGTAAGCCGACTCGGCCGACGTCGTAAGAATCGCTGACCGAAGCATGTCTTGGAACTCCTGTGGCATGTCGTGGCCGTACAAGCTCTCTCGCATCGCAAAGGGAAGCAAAGTTGATTGAGAGCGCGGGTCACTGATGTAGATCGCACGGGGACCTAGGTTCTCGTTCATCCACCGACCCATCGCCAATTCGTAACCCGAGAAGGAACTCGCCATTCCATCTGTATCCCCTTCGAAGCGTTGCCTTTCCATGAATATGGTCAGCGGGAACAGGGAACTTGCGACAATGGCGGTTACAATGGCTGCTGTTAGGATCCGTCTTCGTGGAAGTCGGAGATCCGCTGCAATCCGGAACACAAAAAGGGCTGAGAAGAGCATGAGCCCAGGCCTGACCAGGAAGAGGAACCGTGAGGTCTGCTCGACTTCGACGAAGTAGACCAGCAAGCTTCCGAGCATCAGGAGAGCGATGAAGGATAATCCGAGCTTTGCCTTGCGAGTTGGGTTTCTGTCCGAGAGGCCCCGCGTCTCATGGAGAAGCGCACCGGCAATTGCAGCCCCGAGGAGCGGAAGGGTGTAGTAAATGCGCGTGATCGCATCGACTTTCCAGTCCAAAGACACCCGCCAGAACACATTCTCAAAGGAGACGAAGTAGTCCAGGACGCTTCGAAAGAGAAGGTTGTAGGCATCCCATGCAATGATTGGTATGATAAGCACAAGCGTCCCGAGCGTTAGAAGCACGACCGAGATAGACCGTCGCGCTATCTTGAGTCGAGCGAGAGCTTGCCTGATGACCGGTATCGCATAAGCGGCTACCACGAGGAAGAGGCCAATGAGGAAGTGAAGTAGAACTATCGATGCAGAGGCGAAGTGAACTTCCGCAAGCCGGTTGATCTTAGGGAAGCCCAGCTGAATGCCCAGTAGGGTCGGCGTGAGCGCCGTGATGATGGAGGCTGGAGCGAAGTACACTAGAGAAAACCCCTTGTTCCATTCTTGGAACGCCACGCCAAAAATCACCGCCGTGAGGATTATGGCAGCGGCAAGTTGGAGGCGCCGGCCTAGGAACACGATTCCGGCGCTGAAGAGGAGCAAATTGAACAGCGGTCCAATCCAGAAGACCAGCAGCACTTCCCCATTGCCAAGAAAGGATACTACCGCGAGCAAGATGTGGAAGCTTGTCGTGTACGGGTCCACAATGAAAGAGTTGGAGAAGGAGCTGGGGAGAGGGTGGAAGGTGGCTTGGTCCCTGATGATATTCGCGGCGTATGTGTGTTGAAACATGTCCCAACCAAACTGGAACGGTGGGGGGGAGGACCCCCGGATTGCGAACATCATTAGGCCAACCGCTGAGAACGTTAGCAGAAGGACCGCGTAGTTCTCCCGGATCCATGATTTCAATAGGCCTAGGCCTGGAAGAAGAGTCCTTCTCAGAGTCCAGGCGTTGCCGGCAAGGCTGATTGCGAAGAAGGTCAGCGTGCCTGCGAGCAAGAGTGAGAAACTGAAGAGCCCGAAGAGCCACGCGACGACTGAGAAGACGAACAGGGCGAACAGTCCAACGAGCCAACCAATCGCATAATGAACGATTAGTGAATAGCGGCCCAGCCGTGGTTGCATGGGGCGTCGAAAAGCATGGCGGATCACTCTTAGAGACCACGTGACCCCCTCCGAAACAAAGAAAGTGCCAAACGCCAGCCACAGACCCATCGCGACAATGCTGGCGGCCGTCGTGGGCACCAGGAAGGCAGCAAGCGTCGCGGCAATCATTCCTATCTGAAGCACCGCAAACGCGGCCTGGCGAGGCTCTGTAGTCTCAGGGTCGACGCTCATTGGTCACCTAGCTCTTCCTTGTAGGGTTCTGGGTACGACGTACGTCTTCGGGATTTGCATTGCTTCATCCCTGAACGTCCCGGTCAGATGGTCCTACCAGTGTGAGGCCGAGGAAGATGCTCATAAGCCCAATGAAAGCTAACGTGTAGATCGGGTCTGGTGGGGCAGTCTGGATTCTGAAACTCAGAAGCAGCAAGTGAATGGACCACCAGACAATGAAAACCAAAGCCATGAGCGCGGCGAGGACCCTGACCCTCAAGAGAGCCGTATGGGCTTTCAAAGTCTCAGAAGTCACCATTCGGTGCACTCACAAGGTCGCTTAAACCTTATCCCAAACAGTGTTGCAGGTCGCCAAGAGTATGGAATTCGTGATTGGTGAACAGACTCTCAGATAAACGGCGTTAGGCGAGTCCGTGACAATCGTTAGAGATCCCCAATATGATCTGGTGTGGGGCCGAGACCACGCGACTCGTTCACTCCTCGCGCTTTGGCCTGGTGATAGCCCTCGAATCCTGAATCTTGGAAGTAAGGACACTGATTACGGCGGTGTGAACGTCGACATTGTTCGGACTGGGGCAGTGGATGTTCAGGGTACCGCCCTCTATCTTCCGTTCAGGAAGGCATCCTTTGACGTTGTCGTGTTCTCAGAGGTTCTTGAACACCTCCCAAGGGGGAGCGAAATGACCGCCCTCAGGGAGATCAGTGGGGTGTTGGCCAAGGGGGGAACCATGATCCTTACGACTCCCATCGACACGCTCGTCTACACACTCTCAGACCCGTACTTCTTCTTCAGGGGACACCGCCACTACAGGAAGAGAGCGCTGTTAGACATGCTGCAAGAAGCCGGATTTGCCGTGGAAGACATAGGGGTCCGGGGAGGCATTGAGGAACGCATTTGGACATACGCTCATACTCTGTTTGTAATCCCGATGAATAGGCCTCTGCCACTCTGGATTCGGAGAATGATCACCAGAATCTACCAAGAGGAGAACCCTCGCGGATCAACCCTCTCCGTGGTGGCGCATCCCTCTGTTTAGCCGAGATGCTTGTCCTGCGGCTGGACGTAGCCACTTATTCATCCGGCCGTCCGGGTCAGATCATCGAGTCAAGTTGGGCGCGGGACCATTCGACATGACCCTTAGGACGCGCCTCGCTTCGGTGGACTCCCGCAATCTTCCCCTCCGGGTCGATCAGGTACGTAACGCGACGGTTCACGCCAAGGATCCCCAAGGTTCGATACAGGTTAGAGACCGTCTTGTCCTCGTCCGCGATCAGGGTGAAGTTTAGGCTGTGATGGTCGGCGAAGGACCGATGAGATCCCACGCCTTGGGTGGAAACGCCCACGACCTTGGCCCCAAGGGACCTGAAGTCGGCCATCTGGTCCCGAAAGGTGCAGGCCTCCGCGGTGCACCCGATAGTCTCGTCCTTCGGGTAGAAATACAGCACAATCCAGCTGCCATGGAGGTCGGCCAGATGGAATGGATTCCCATCCTGATCCAGGGCCTCGAAACCGGGAGCCGGGGTACCGGCTTTGAGCATGCTCGATGTTTCTACCCGGCCGCGCTACTTAAGTCTCCGGCGACCCCGGCTTCGTAGCAGCGACAACCCGTCGAAGTCCCTCCCTTAGGTCCACGCCGGGCTCAAACCCAAGAGTCCGTCGTGCCTCGGCCACGTCGAGCCAAAGGTGTCGGATGTCGCCAGGGCGGTAGGTCGCCTCTTGCCGAAGGGAGACC
>JBHIBK010000012.1:0-15208 GCA_046759065.1 Thermoplasmata archaeon
TGAGGGAGTAGACAGATGGCGGAGAGCATTCCTGCGGAGGTCGTCGAAGTCGTGGGACGCACGGGCATGACAGGCGAGGCCATCCAGGTGAAGGTCAGGGTCCTTGAAGGGCGAGATAAGGGAAGGATCATAACCAGAAATGTGAAAGGTGCTGTGAGAATGGGCGACATTCTGATGCTGCGAGAGACCTCGAGAGAGGCGAGGAAGCTCTCAATCAAGTGAAGGTGGTTCCGTGGTTCAAACCAGGACTTGCTCGTTTTGCGGAGAGAAGATAGAACCCGGGACAGGGAAGATGTTCGTCAGGAGAGACGGAACCGTTCTCTTCTTTTGCTCAGGAAAGTGCCAAAAGAACTCTCTAAAGCTCAAGAGGATTCCCAGGAGGACCCGCTGGACAAGGCGCTACCCGAAGAAGATAGTGAAGGCGGAAAAGAGGAAAGCTCCGACGGGTGAGGCGGATGAGGAATGAAAGGACATTCGTGCTGGTCAAGCCTGACGGCGTCCAGAGAGGGCTCATAGGATGCATCGTGTCCCGGTTCGAATCGCGCGGACTCAAGATTGTGGCCATGAGAATGCTGAAGCTGAACAAGGAGATTGTCGAGGAATACTACGCGGAGCACACTGAGAAGGATTTCTTCGAGGACCTTGTGAGTTTCATCACTTCTGGTCCAGTCGTCGCCATGGTCGTTGAGGGGCCTGATGTCGTTCCCGTCGTAAGAAGTATGGTCGGTGCCACTGATTCCAGGGAGGCGCAACCCGGCACCATTCGTGGAGACTTCGGCACGTCCAAGCAGATGAACCTAATCCACGCTTCGGATTCGCCTGAAAGCGCGAAGAGGGAGATTCGGATCTTCTTCCGAGATGATGAGTTGCAGGACTTCGAGAGGATAGACGAGCCTTGGACGAGATGAGGGAGTCCGTTCGAAGAAGGCACTCAACTTTTCTGAAGACCAGTGGATTGTCAATCCCCGCCAAAAGCAAATCATCGCTCAGACGAAAATAGATATATCATCGCCCCATTCGATATTCGAATGATAAGGCAGCCCATTGTAAGCGTTCTGGGTCATGTCGACCACGGAAAGACCGCACTGCTGGATTCCATCAGAGGTTCGAACGTAGCGGCCAGGGAACCTGGTGCCATAACCCAGCACATAGGAGCAACAGAGGTTCCCATGGAAACGATAAAGGAGGTCTGTGGCGACCTTATAAAAGAAAGGCAACTGAAGGTCCCCGGGCTTCTCTTCATCGACACCCCAGGACATCACTCCTTCGTGACACTGAGGGCGAGAGGGGGTGCACTGGCCGACCTCGCCATCCTCGTAATCGACATCAATGAAGGGATGATGCCACAGACCGTCGAGTCGCTCTCCATACTGAAGAGGTACAAGACCCCATTCTTGGTCGCGGCCAATAAGATAGATCTGATCGATGGATGGAGAAAGAAGACGAGCGCATCCTTTCGGGAGATGATCTCAGATCAGGTCGACTCATACGAGGAGCTGCTGAACCGGAAGTTGTATGACATGGTGGGCCAACTGTACCAAGATGGCTTCGATTCGGAACGGTATGACAAGATCGAGGACTTCACGGCAACGATATCCATTGTTCCGACCAGCGGGAAACACGCGGTCGGTGTTCATGAAGTGCTTCTCATGCTCGTGGGCCTCGCACAGAGGTTTCTGACGCCGAGGCTCAAGACGGTGAGCGGTCCCGCCAAGGGCACAATCCTAGAAGTCAAGGAGGAGAGGGGTCTTGGCCCAACCGTTGATGCGATCATATACGATGGGGTGATTCGTAAGGGGGACACCATTGTTCTGGGAGGTGCGACGGAGCCGCTCGTTACGAAGGCCAAGGCCCTATTGAAACCGAAACCGCTTGATGAGATCAGGGACCCGAGAGAGAGGTTCGACTCGGTGAGCGAAGTATCCGCTGCGGCGGGGATCAAGATTTCGGGAAGCGGGCTGGAATCGGCGATTGCAGGTTCTCCGCTGCGCGTCGTAGGCGAGGATATCGAAGAAGCCAAGAGAGAGGTCCTTCAGGAGACGAAGATCGAGGTCGAGACGGATGATACTGGAATACTCGTGAAGGCCGATGCCATAGGTTCTCTTGAGGCAATCTCGTTCGAGTTGAAGGACGCGAAGATTCCTGTGAAGACCGCAGAAGTAGGGGACGTGTCCAAAAGGGATGTCGTATCCGCGGCTACGACGGGTGACGTACTCAGAAGAGTCATCTTCGCGTTCAACGTGGATGTGCTCCCGGATGCGAAAGAGGAGCTCGCCAAAACGGACGTGAAGCTTCTCGCGGGCAACATAATCTACGGAATCCTGAAAGACTACGAGGCTTGGGTGGGGGAAAAGGAGAAGGAGCTTGAGCGGCTCAGATTGAGGACCATAACCCATCCGGGGAAGGTCCTTCTGCTCCTGGACCATGTTTTCCGCACGAGCAAGCCAGCGATAGTGGGTGTTCGAGTCCTAGCTGGGCGGATACAGCCAGGAGTCGGCTTGCTGAGAGAGGATGGCAGGGTCATAGGCAAGATCAGGAGCCTGAGGAGCGGGGATGAGAGCCTCAAGGAGGCAACCGCTGGCAAGGAGGTCGCAATGGCCGTGGCTGGTGTCACCGTTGGACGGCAAATGAGCCCGGGAGACGTTCTCTACGTGGACATTCCCGAGTCCGCGGTGAAGCAACTGGAGTCCGTTGACCTCAACCCCGATGAAAAGGAGATCCTCGAGCGGGTCATGAGGATAAAGAGGGAGCAGGACCCATTCTGGGGGATGTGATGACAGTATTGCATTGCCGCGATTGCGACAAGTGGTATGGTGCAGAGGATGATGAATTCGGGCCTTGCATGATTAAGAACATGCGAGGCGACAAGAAGTACGTCACTCACGGAAGTCATGAATGCGACGAAGGCTACGTGATGAGGGAATGATTGACATAAGGAGGATGACCCAGGAGGATTTCTCGTTCGCCGTGGCGCTGACTGACAGGGAAGGCTGGGGTTATGTTGAGGAGGACTTCGAGAGGTTGCTGAGCTACGAGCCAGAGGGGTGCTTTGTTGCCGAGTACGAGAAGCGACCGATCGGCTTGACAACCACAACCTCATATGGACGAATCGGATGGATCGGCAACGTGATGGTTGAGGAGAGATTCAGGGAGACAGGCGTGGGGAGGAGGCTGGTTCAAGCCTCAGTGGAGTATCTCATGAATGCGGGTGTGAGAACCGTACATCTGACCTCCTACATGAACATCATCCATTTCTATGAAGGACTCGGCTTTCAGACCGAGTTCCTCATTTCCTCCATGTCGGTTGATACGAGAGGCTTTGACTCATCGAAATGCGGGGTGGCAGATGAGGCCAGTCTCAATAGGATTACAGCCCTCGATGCATCATTCTTTGGCGGGGACAGGTCCAGGATCATAAGAAGGATGTGGAGGGACTTCCCGCGGCTCCTTCTCGTGACGGAAGATTCCTTGGGCTATGTCATTGCCACCTGCACAGAGAAGTCATGTGAGATAGGGCCACTTGTGGTCGAATCAGGAAGCCAACATGCTGCAGAGCAGCTGCTGAGAGGGATCCTGAGCACCGTTTCAGCGAACAAGGCCAGGATATTCGTGCCTCATGCGAACCAGAGCGCACTGAAGCTGGTGAAATCCCTAGGATTCGAGGAGGACTTCAAGACCATGCGGATGCGTTACGGCAAAGCCAACAAAAAGGAGAGACCCGAGGGCATCTTCGCAATAGGGGCCCTGGAAAAAGGATAGATGTCCCACCCTGACCGCTGGCCAGTCCTGCCACAATCTCAGTTCTGATAATGAAGGAATAACATTTAATAGTCAACGTCAGGGTGGATGCGACCAGAAGGGATCACATGACTGGAGACAGAGTGAGAACCTACATTAGGGGATTGGATGAGCAGTTGAAAGGTGGCGTTCCGAAAGGTCATGTAATCCTGATTGCAGGAAAGCCAGGAACGATGAAATCCTCCGTCGCCTTCAATATCCTGTATCACAATGCGAAGGAGAACAATGGAGCTGTGTATGTCACTCTCGAACAAAGCCGGGAGAGCATGCTGGACAACATGGCCGGCATGGGAATGGACATCAAGGGTCTTGAGAAATCGATGTCGGTACTCGACCTGGCAATGATCAGGAAGAAGCTCAAACATCTCTCAAAGCAATCCTGGATTGAGGTTTTCAAGATGTACGTCAACAATCTGAAGAAAAGCATGGACATCGACCTCCTCGTTGTGGATTCCTTGCCCGTCTTGCAGGTGATGGCGAAATTCCAGGAACCCAGGGACGAGCTTTTCAGATTCTTCGAGTGGCTCAGAGACCTAGAAATAACGACCTTCCTGATCACGGAGATGAAGCAGGATTCCGATAGATTCGGTGACCATGGGGAAGACTTCCTCTCCGATGGTATAGTCCACCTCGATCTCAGAAGAGAGGACAGGATAGTCAATCTGTTCTTCAGCGTGGTCAAGATGAGAAGAACTGGCCACAAGAGGGGATACTTCCCGCTCATATTCGTGGATGGCGGATTCGAGATAGTCACCAACTAGATTCTTGGGCCTATGATCTGCCAGAGAATGAGTGCAAGGATGAACAAGGCCATGGCATAGGATATGTTTCTAGCGTAACCCTCTCTTCTCTCCGCCGTCATGTCTGGATTGGTCTTCTGCATTACAGATTCCAAGCCGTCCCGGAATATGTAGCCACCGTCCAGGGGAACGGCCGGGAGAACGTTAGTGAGCCCAAGCATCAGATTCAGCCAGAATAGCCAGTAGACCACATTGGCCAGGATCCAGAATGCGTCTGCGGGAAGAAAGGACCAGAATCCCTCGACCTGATAGAACTGCGTAAACCATTCAGGGAAGGGAGACATTCGCAGAATGGGAAGACCGATGTATGCGAAGAGCGAGCCCGCGAAGTAGTCTGGATCTCGAAAATCGGTGAATGGGTTGTAGAAGTCTGGCCCGTTCTTGACCTCCAATATCCTGGAGGTGCCCATGATCGTGAATACGAAGACGGTCTTGACTCCCAAATAGCCCTTGCCGCTGTCGTTCGCGACCTGGGTGAAATTGAAGCGGTCTGCAAGCGTCAGGGTCATGTTGTACGCGCTACCATCGTCATAGACCCCGATGGACACGTTCTGTCCCGCTCTGGTTTTCTCCACGGCTGCGGAAAAGGACAGATAATCCTCAACGGGGGTCTCATTGAAGGAGTGTATCATCATTCCAGGAGTGAGATTGCCCTCAGCGGGAGAGCCCACCACAACACCGTATACCCCGACGCCTTCGTGAACCGGAGATATGCTGGTCATCATCGAGGATGTGAATACGAAGGAGAATATCAGGGCGAAGAGAAGATTGGAAGCGGGACCGGCAGCGAAGAGCCTTGACCTGCTCCTTCTATCGATATTCTTGAGACCTTCCTCGTCGGGTTCGACGAAAGCTCCAATGGGAACTATGAAGAACAGTATGCCAAGACTCAGGACCTTGAGTTTGGAAACATACGTGAGTATGCCGTGGGAGAACTCGTGGATGACTATCGCCGCGGCCAGGGCGACTATTCCGTAGCCTATGGGGATGAACGGATTCAGACCGGGGATTCCGATCACGGCCTCGACAGGGGGCGCTCTACCCTTTGGAATAGATGGAACCAAGGTCGCGGCATAGACGAGGAAACCAGTGATCACGAACATACCAACAATGCAGATGACTACGGCAAGATCCCCATATGCCTTCCAGAACCTCTTCAGCGTGGCAATCTTCTCAAGGGCTCTCTTCCCCTTGTAGGTTTTCCACATTAGGAAGATGAAATAGAGGTTCAGATTGGGACCTTCGAGCACTTTCAGCTTGTGGAGTACGTAGACAAACAGGCCATACGCGGCGAGAATGAGCAGAAACAGAAGCGCACCATTCATTGGACGATGATTATGAAGTCAGTATAATAACCTTCTTTTGCATGATTTGGGGGAGGTCTCAGTTCCTAGTCCAAACCTCTTCAGAGATGGAGTCGTAGATGCTCCCGAAGTCCTCTTCCTCCTCCTTTACCGTCTCTGAGGCCAGTTTCTTCACAAGGTCCTTCTTGAGTATCCAGTAATGTATTCGCCACAGTTTCCCTCTCTTGAGGTTAATCTCCTCTCTTCTCGTCGTCAGCAGACCTTCCTCCTCGAGCATGTAGAAGACATCCCTGTCCTCGGGCCTCAGGAGATTGTCGATTACCTCATCACTGAATCCGAAAAAGGACATGAGATAGTCAGCCAACTTGCAGATCTCGGAGTCTGGCATGCCCTTTTTCCCGAGGATCTTTCTCAGGGCTTCGGTTATTTCAGAGATGGTGACGACCGTCAAGGTTCTCTGGGGATTCTCATTCTCGGCTTCTAAAGAACTTTACTGTCTGACTATCAAGTTTTATAATTTGAGCTTCGTTTGGGTCACCATGTACTCCATGGTCTACTCCACAGCGGCCGATGAGGAAGAGGGCAAGAGGATTGGGAGGAGCGTCATAGCAGAGAAGCTCGCCGCCTGCGTCAATATATTCCCAATCAAGTCCATATACTGGTGGAAGGGAAAGATCGAAAAGGCCGATGAGCAGGCGATGATTTTCAAGACCAAGTCCGAACTGGTCCCCTCCGTCATTGAGAAGATTCAAGAGGAAAGCACCTATGAGGTCCCGTGCGCCGTCTCCTATGAAATGTCTGGGGGCGGAAAGAACTACCTCGAGTGGATAGAGGACAGCACCGCCTAGGCCCTGATGACAACAGCACCGTAGCCGACAACCTCTTGCATTGGGCGGACGTCGCCGGAGGTCGCGTATCTCAGTAGTTCGGCATTTGTGCCTCTGGCGGCCACGAGAGTCGCCATAACTGGTCCGTAACCACACATGGAGACGCTATGTTTGACCCTGGTCTTGTTCATCCCTTGCGGGTCCAGGCCCAGGATCCTCTGAATGACCTCATTGTCCTTGGATTGAGCAACGTTCTGCGGAACATAGTGAGAGAAGTCCGTGGAGGCGATCACGACGACATCTCTTCCGCTGATCACATCAACCAGAAGTTCCCCGAGCTCTTTGGCGGTACGATACTCCTGGTCCATCATGCAGACGGGGACGAAGTCAAAATCCTTTGAAATGTGCTGAAGGAATGGCAGCTGCACCTCCACCGAGTGTTCATACCTGTGTGCGAGGATATCATCGGCAACTCCTTTCTTGACAAGCTCTCCAGCAACCTCCTTGTTGACCTCGACCTCTCCCAGAGGTGTCAAGAAATCCTGCGTTGTCAACGCCACCGGGCTTCCCATCCCGCCATGATTGGGCCCTATGATGATGAATGTCTTCGGAAAGCCATCCTTCGCAAGTGCAGAGTAAGCGTGAGCCGCGACCGGGCCCGAGAAGATGTAGCCCGCATGGGGGACAACGAGTCCCCGAATGCTCCTCGGCCCTTTCCCAAGCTGAGGAAGTTCTCCAGGACCTAAAGGGCTTCTGTAACAGGAGTCTATCTCCTCACTCAGCGCTTCCTCAGTACTTGAATAGAACTGACCAGCAACAGCGGGATATCTCAAGATACCACCTACAAGGTCGCTTCGAAATCCTCAATCGCGAGTTCGAACTCAGATTCCTCCTTGATTGTTCCCTTCTCCTTCAGAACCTGTCTTGTCAGAAGCCAGTATATCGTTGCGAGAGCCCGCCGCCCCTTGTTGTTGGTGGGAATGATGAGATCGACGTACTTCGTTTCGTTGTTAGCATCGCAGAGTCCGATTATCGGAATCCCGACGTTGAGGGCCTCCTTGAGGGCTTGTTGGTCCGCAGCCGGGTCTGTCACGACGAGGATGTCCGGTTCAGTGAACATAGGCAGATCGGGATTGGTCAGGGTTCCCGGAACGAAACGCCCCGCGAAGACTTTCGTACCTATCGTGCTCGCGAATACCTTGGCGGGCTTCTGACCGTACTGCCGGGCTGCCACCACCAGTATCCGCTCGGGCTCATACCTGGCAAGGAATTTCGCTGCCCCTCTCATTCTTCTGTCGGTCCGCCTTATGTCCAAGACATAGAGGCCATCAGTTCTGACCTTGTAGATGAAGGGCTTCATGTCGGCGCTCTTCTGCTGTGTGCCTATGTGGACTCCCGAGACCAGATACTGGTCCTCGGGGATCAGAAGTATCGGTTCTGGACTTTTCGCGCTTTCCATGCGATTGCTCCTAGGATTTCAATTCCTCTTCAATGCGTATCAGCTCATTAAGCTTTGCTATCCGCTCCCCACCAACCGCTCCCGTTTTGATGGCCAGGCTTCGAGAGGCGACAGAGAGGTGAGCGATTGCATTGTCCGTCGTCTCTCCGCTCCTGTGAGAAACGATCGCCCTGTAATCAGCTTCTTCTGCCAACGAAAGCGTGTCGAGTGCGTCCGTAAGTGTTCCGATTTGATTGGGCTTGATTATGATCGCGTTGGCGGCGTTCATGCTGATTCCCCTTTTCAACCTCTCCCTGTCGGTCACGAACAGGTCATCTCCGACAATCATGCATTTCTTGCCGCACTGCTCAGTTAGTCTCGCAAACCCCTCGAAATCCTCCTCGAAGAGGGGATCTTCCACATACACGAGCTTGTATTCGTCTATCAGGTCAGCCACAAACTCGATCTGATCCTCCCTTGAGAGTGTCCCCTCGCGGTAGTGATACATCCCACCATGGAAGAAGGTCGAGGCGGCCATGTCCAGGGAAGGGGAACAGCGGACCCCCGTCTCCCCTGTGATTTGCCTACACGATTCGACCAGGATTTCCATGGCCTTCTCGTTTCCAATGCTGGCGACCCACGCACCCTCGTCCCCCTTTCCGATCGCATCTTCAGGCAAGTGCTCGACCAGCTTCTGCTTCACGAGTCTGTGGAGCTTTGCATTTGCGGTCATGGATTCAAGGGCTGAGGAGCCAGATGCAAGCGACAGGAACTCTTGGACGTCCGTTC
This sequence comes from Thermoplasmata archaeon, assembly GCA_046759065.1. Lineage (GTDB taxonomy): Archaea > Thermoplasmatota > Thermoplasmata > RBG-16-68-12 > JAGMCJ01 > JAGMCJ01. Next base: position 8,957 of record JBHIBK010000012.1, read on the forward strand.
CACCGACTGCATGAGCACCTCCGCCAAGAACGTTTCCGAGAGGCATTGGGATGGACACTTCCCCTGAGCCAGCAAGATATCTGTAGAGGGGTAACCCTCTGGAATCCGCCGCGGCCTTTGCCACCGCAATCGAAGTGGCTATCGCAACGCTCCCGCCTATCTTCGAGAAATTCTCCGTGCCATCGAGTTCATGAAGCCGCTTGTCGATCTCTTCTTGTCGCGACGCATCCATGCCCTTCAGGGCGGGGGCGACTGCCGAGACGAAGTTCCCAACGTCTGCGTCAATTCCGCCTGGAGAGAAGCTCATGGCCTCGAATTTCCCTGTGCTTGCGCCAGAGGGTGCTGATGCTCGTCCACAGCCGCCCTCGGTCTTCACATCCACCTCGACGGTGAGATTCCCGCGACTGTCCAGTATTTTCCTTATGCAGAGGCTCGCGATAATTGATATTCGATCATCTCCTAGCTACCGTAATCGGAAGGACACCTCCGTCAATCTCGAGTTCTGCGAGCACAAAGGGATCCATTCCCTCTGTGGATTCAGGGAGTGGAGGGCCCCCATCGAAATCTGAAGCCCTCTTGTACCAGTCATCCTGGCCGTCTCGAATCCGGTGTGTTTCATGGGACCACTAAGCGGGGTCTCTTTCGATATGAAATCCCACTCTTAATCCTTTTGGCCACGATATATTAATATGCCTTAGTACTATTAGCAGACAGGTGATTAGGTGGTTCAGGCCTACTGTGTAAAGTGCAGAAAGAAGGTTGAGATGAAGAATCCCAAGAAGATCACAATGAAGAATGGAAAGCCAGCTACCAAGGGCGAATGCCCAGCTTGTGGGACGAAGGTCTTCAGGATAGGTGGCTAGGTTCCGCTTCACGGTCTCGATTCTTTTTCGTATCAGGACAGGAAGAGTGCGCCTCGGTCAACCAGTCCTGGCCTCCTCACAATAGAGGGCGCTCTAAATGACGAAGGCTCCAGATATCAGGACGACCCCTCCGGGCCCGAAGGCAAAGGAGATAGTGGAGAGAGATTCCAAGTTCATAGCCACAACTACAAAAACCTCCCCCATAGTGGCAAAGAGGGCACGAGGTTCCGTGGTCGAAGATGTCGACGGCAACCTTTATATTGACTTTACATGTGGAATCAGTGTAACGAATGTCGGTCATTGCCATCCCGAGCTCATGGAAGCCATTAGGGACCAGTCCTCGAAGCTGATTCACTTCGCAGGGACCGATTTCTACTATGAGATTCAAGTAAAGCTGGCGGAAAGACTGGGGCAGATTACTCCAGGGGACTTTCCTAAGAAGGTGTTCTTCACAAACAGCGGTACAGAGGGAGCAGAGGCCTCCATAAAGATAGCAAAGTGGAATACACGGAAGCCCCTGATCGTGGGCTTCATCAATGCGTTCCATGGAAGGACCATGGGAGCTCTGGCCATCACAGCGAGCAAGCCCGTTCACAGGGCAAGATTCTCCCCGATGATGCCCGGGGTCATCCACATACCATATGCATACTGCTACAGGTGTGCGTATAAGCTGGAGTATCCTGACTGTGGCCTCTACTGCGCCAAAGTCCTGGAAGATATCTACTTTGCGGCTCATGTCCCAGCAGAAGAGGTCGCGGCATTGTTCTTTGAACCCGTACAGGGTGAGGGAGGATACATAGTCCCCCCAAGAGGTTGGATTGACGAGATTGCCAGCATAGCGAGAAGACATGAGATACTGGTCGTGGATGACGAGGTCCAAGCGGGGTTCGGAAGGACGGGAAGGATGTTTGCCGTTGAGCACTCGAGCACTGTCCCGGATATCATCTTCTCCGCCAAGGCGATCGCATCAGGCATTCCCATGGGCGCTGTCATTTTCGATGCCGAGCTCGATTTCGGCGTGCAGGGAGCGCACTCAAACACATTTGGGGGAAACCCCGTTGCCTGCGCTTCCGCTCTTGCGACAATCAACGTAATCGAGAAGGAGGGGCTGCTGGATAACGCACGTCGCATGGGCAAGGTTCTCGAGGATAGGCTTACCGAAATGACCGAGAAGTATCCCATCATGGGTGATAGTAGAGGCCTGGGACTAATGTGGGCAACGGAATTCGTGAAGGACAGGAAAACAAAGGAGTTCGCGATCGAGGAGAGGGATGAAATCATCAAACTGGCCTACAAGAGGGGTCTCATCCTCCTGCCATCCGGCCGGTCCGCGATTCGCTACATCCCAGCGCTCAACATAAGCGAGGAGGAGCTAGTCGCGGGCGTGGACGTGCTCGAAAGCTGCATCAAGGATGTTTCTTGACGGCGCGGACCCGTGTCAGGTCATTGGCCTTCACTTTCATCCTTAGGAGCGGTTTGCTCAAATGCCTTCTGGCGCATACGGGCGGTTCGTAGAACCCCACCCTGGTCCTCCGCTCAACTTCTACGACTTTTGCCTCCTTCTCTGCGGCCTTCGTGTGACAGTTCCTGCAACGGTAACCGGATCCCTTCCCAAGGGACTTCATCGATTTCCCACAAACAGGGCAAGTCGGATTGCCAGTCTTCCGGAATTTCTTCTCTAGCCTCAGAACTTCAATCTTCTCGAGATTGATCGTTCTAGGCGCATCTCGGACGCTGCCAAAGACGCGAACCTCATCTCCGAAGCAGAGCCCCCTGACCACCTCTCTGAATTGCTTCGTTGGCTCGTATGCCGTGCACTCAATCTCTCCTCTGCCATCCTCGATTTCAAGAACGACATGACCTCCGACGAGGTCCCGAGGTTCCCTGGAGACTCTCCCTTTGATGATGACCGATTCATGCTCTCCGATCTCGGAAGTGAACCTGCTCATCAAGTGATCGTCCGTTCCTTGGTTCGTGAGAAAGAGATTCCACCTGTCGAATCTCTCTGAATCTATCATTCCCATGGCCTCCAGTAGCTCGTCTGGTTCGTCTCCTCTGATTCCATAGAGAACGGGACAGGGAGAGTTTGGGGCTATGGCGACTCTCTCGTTCAGATAGTCGTAGTTGTTGAATGTGCTTCTGGTCCCCTTATCCATCCTCCTAACGGATTCAGCCGATATCCTCCTCGGAGAGCCCCAATCAGACGGCTTTCTGTAGGTAATGACCTCGTAGGTCCTGTCCCTGGGCACCCAAGAGATCGCGGCGCAGGCTCCAATCAGGCCCCTGCCATTCTTGTACTTCTTGATGGTACCCAAGCGGGAAACCTCCCTCTCAACCTCGGGAAGGGAGACAAGGCCTCTCACGGCTAGCCAGTACAACGAGGGACTGGGCTTCCTTTGCAGGATGGCGAAAGCTGGATTGGTCTCTTCTTCGTGGAAATGGGCATTGGATTCAAAGATTCTGGACAACCTCTCTTCGGCATCCTCTGGAAATGTGCCAGGAAGTTCCTTTGTGTGTGCGAACACGGAGGTTCCGGAAATCTCACCTACTAGGGAACTCTTACCCCCTCCCCGACCCAGCCTGACACAGATGGCACCATTGCCTCTCGTCTTCCAGGGGACGTTCGGATTCAGACGTACCAGCCTGGGACGACCTATGAGGTCCAAGTCAGCGAACTCCCTGATGATTTCGGATACGAGATATGTCGTGCACATCCCGGAGAGGGAGTCCGTATCATCAATCCCTATGTAGATGTCTTCACCTCAGGAAGGAAAGCTTGGGCGAGAAAATAAGCCTTTAGGAGAGCAGCCCCTTTGACCGAAAGCTCTATCTATTGATACCTCTTTGTAAGAGGGGAACATGCCAGTAAAGCATTTTGAACTGCTAGCTATTGAGGGAAAGCGCTTCTTCAAGATGGGAGAGAAGCCAGCGAACGTCAGGATAGACCATAACAGCTCCGTGACTCTGATCACTGAGAAGAGCAAGAACGAAGTTGCCATCGAGTTCAGGTTCACAGCGAACTACCAGGGACTTGGGGTGATCTCCATTGAGGGAAGTCTAATCTACGGAGGAGATGCCAAGGAGATTGCCCAGCAATGGAGATCCCAGAGGAAGATGCCTGACAAGGTCGCCACCGAAATCCATCAGGCAATCATGAGCAATTGCATTCCTGAAGCAGTGCTCATCGCAAGGGACATCAGGTTGCCCCCTCCGGTTCCACTTCCCCCGATAAGATTCACCGGAAAACCGAAGGACAGCACGGGCGTTGAAGTTGCCTGATTCTACTTGATGTGGTCCAACGAGAAGGACCCGATGCTCATTCCGTGCTTGCTGTAGGTGTACTTTATCCATCCCCTTGACTGAGTGTCCCCGATTCCTTTGACGCTCAGGAAGGACTTGAGCTGTTCGACCTTGAAGTCAAGCATCCCCTCCATCATGCTGCCTATCATCTGGATTTCTTGGTCAGTGTGCATGCCCTTCTCAATCATGTAAAGCGCCACAGCCTTATGCCTCTTTCTTCTACCAGCAAAGGCCTGAAGGAACTTGAATATGGAAGTCGGATCCAGGTATGCGATCAAGGTGGAGACGGACCTGAAGACCAGTCTGTAATACTTGTGATTCTTGAGGAACTCCTTGGAAACCTTGTCAACTGCGGCTAGGATTGCCTTGTAGTCCGTCGGGTCGTCCAGGTAGACCGTGTACGGGTCTTCCTCCACTTCGCCCATGCTTCGGGAGTAGGAATCCACGTACTTCACAAGACCCAGCTTCTCGTATTCTTCGTAACCAGAAACCACGAAGTCCATCTCTTCCCTTATGTCGGAGGGCATCTTCTCTGTTGTCACCCATAGGGTCGGAATGCCCTTCTTGAGACCTTCCGCCATGAATGCATTCGCGACGACCTCCTTTCCGACAAACGGAGGTCCGTAGATGAGGATGTTGGCACCGAATGGTATTCCGCCGAGAAGCAGATCATCGAGCCTCGGAGTGCCCGTCTTCACCTTCTCAACCTTGAACTCGAGCATCCTCTCCTCTTCGCGGGCATCGATTTCCTCCTCAATCAGGCCCTGCTCACGCAACCGAAGTTCCTCCATCTTGGCCTTCAGATACTTCTCCTTCGCCCGAACTTCGTCCTCCTTCCTCGCAATCTCCGTCTTGAGGGATTCAAGGCGGTCCTTCATCTCGTGCTCCTCGATGCTAACCGAGGAGGCCTTCGCTTCCTCAACCTTCCTTCTCTCTGCGGCCAGTCTCTTCTCACGGTACAGGAGGTCTTCCTCCCTCCTGAGGAGTTCCTCTTCCTTGTACGATAGGGGCTCCCTCAGTTTCGTGAGCTCGTCTTCGTTTTCCCTGAGCTCCGTCTTTAGCCTATCGATCTCTTCCTCACGAAGAAGAATGGACTTCTCCTTTGTCTGAAGCTCTTTCTCCTTCCTAACCAGAACTTCATCTATTTCGGGTGCTGACAGCTGGCGCAGCTCTTGGCTATCCTTCCGCAGCTTGTCCTCGATTCTGTGCTTCTGTATCTCTTCCTCGAGCTTTATGATCTTCTTCCTCAGCTCATCCTCCTTCCCGAGGAACTCTCTCTCCTTCTCTCTGAGTTCGGCTTGGAGCCTGGACTCCAGTTCCTGCTCGGAAACATCCCCAGCGGGAACGAGCTCTCCGCTCTTGACGGCCTGCTCGTAGGCTTCGAGCTGGTCCTCCTTCGCCTTTATCTCCGCTTCCTTCTCTACGAGCGCCAGCTCCTTTTCCTTGAGAGCCTTCTCATCCTCGGGAAGCTCCTTGAACTTCCCATCGAGTTGGGCTTTCAGATTCTCGATCATCTTGTTCGTCTTCTCAAGCTCGATTTCGAGTTGTTGCCGGGTGGCGCTCTCCTCTGCCAACTTCCTCCTTGAAGCGGAACCGCCAGTTCGGACCATCTGCTTCTTTATGTACTTGACGACGGCGGAAGTCCCCTTCTTCAGGTGACTGATGTCCTCCTCAAGCTGCTTTCTCTTGCGAACCTCGGTCTGGAGATTCTTGTTGAGTTCAGCGGTTTCTTCGATCAGCTTCATGGGATCGAACTTGCCCGTGCGGACCGTCTCGAGCTCCTTTTCAATGACCTTCTTGAGCTCCTTGAGCTCGATTGCCATACCTTCAGCTTCCTCCTCCTTGAGCTTGATCTCTGTCTCTCTATCATCGAGAATCTGCTGCTTCTCCAGAAGCTCTCTGCTCTCAACGACCTCTCCCACAGGGGCCTCTCCAGATTCCCCGAGCCAGGTCTCAAGTGCATCTTCTTCCCCCGTGAGCCACTTGCGCAAGGCTGACATAGACGGGTCATCGGCGCCCTTACCAGCCCCGCTCGGCAATGGCTTCTTCTGTTGAGGAGCACTCCCACCAAGCCAGACCCCAAGAGCGC
>JBHIBK010000013.1:0-15004 GCA_046759065.1 Thermoplasmata archaeon
GGTTTCCGTAAACATCAGCTGCCTGAGAGCATCAAGCCCAAGGGTGATGGGAATGATTGATGCGGAAACGGCTACGATAGCGCCGAGATACCTCACTGGGAAATAGAATCCAGAAATTAGGTATATGGGCTCGGTGAGAAGGCTGGACGTATGCCATGCCTCCCTTCCGTAGAGCATGTAGAGCGAGGCGAAGAGCATACCCATCCCGTAGAGAGCAATCAGAGTGAGGAGGAACACGAGAATCAAGTAGATTGGTGGGCCGAGGGAGAAGGTCACTCCGAATATGAGCACGCCTATGACTATCGTGGAGACCGCCCGTACGGTGGTGTAGAACATCCCGCCGACAGCCATGCCTCCGAGAACCGCCATCCTCGACATCGGAGCGATCATATAGAGCTGAAGGTTGCCTATCTCCTTCTCCCAGTAGAACTGAGCCGCCATGCTCCACAGGACATTCATCCAATAGGCTGTCATGGCACCTCCGAGGATAACATAGCCGACGAACTGACCGATATACTCCCTCTGTGGCCCTTGAGCAAGGCTGCCGAGATATTGATAGACGAAGACGTAAGCAGCGACGGTGAGTAGTGGCAGAATCGTATCGAAGAATATCCAGCTGAGTTCCCGGGTGCCTCCCACTACCCTTGGGTACGCTCGGCCCTTCAGGGCCCTCAGGTTGAGCAGCACATAGTCCTTCATGCCAGCCCCTTGCCCACGAGAGAGACGAAGACATCCTCGAGCGTGGGCTCCCTCTTCTCCAGCGAGTGGATCTTCGCGCCCTGTTCCACAATCCTGGAGACGACGTCCGCAACCGCGGATTCGTCCTCGACTATGAATGTGAGCAGCGTCCTGTTCATCTGACCGTTGTGCTTGTAGGTGAAGTTCTGAATGCCTTCGATTCCCTTGAGCTTGTCAGGATTCCGAAGGTAATCTGCCTCGAACATGAGCGATGAGGCCTTGCTGACCGTCTTCTTCAGATTCCGAGGCGTGTCGCATGCCACTATTCCGCCTTCGTCTATGATCGCCAGCCTGTCGCAGAGCTCGTCCGCCTCCATCATGTAGTGGGTCGTTAGGATGACAGTTCTCCCGCTCGTCACCCTCACCCATTCGCTGATGTACTTCCTGATTATTCGACTCGCATTCACATCAAGCCCTAGAGTAGGCTCATCGAGGAAGATTATGCTCGGGTCCGTCATGAATCCCCTGATTACGTTCGCCTTCTGCCTCTCGCCCGTCGAGAGGGTCCTGACCTTCGCGTTCCTCTTGTCCCAGATCCCGAAGACCTCCAACATCTCATCTATCCGTTTCTTGGCCTCCTTGGAGGGGATTCCGTAGAACTGGGAGAACATCCACAGATTCTCGCGGGTCGTGAGCAGTCCGTAGCCAGATGTCTCCCCGCCCGAGACCATGTTGATAATCTTTCTAATCGGATACGGGTCCTTCTCGACGTCGTTCCCGGCGACATATGCCTTTCCAGAAGTGGGAAGAAGAAGCGTGCAGAGGATTTTTATCAGTGTTGTCTTTCCAGCGCCGTTGGGGCCTAGGAGACCGAAGAGCTCGCCCTCTTCGATGAGCAGGTTCACGTCCTTCAGCGCTGTGACGTCCTGCTCCGCTCCCTTGCTCCCGCTGCGCCTTCTCCTCCGCTTCTTCACGCGGAAGATCCTCGTCAGATCCTTTGTCTCGACAGCGTAGTTCATCTCTCGCCACCACGTTGAGATGCCCACCTCGTTCCTACTTCGGGGGCTATAAGCCTAACGGCAGGGGGTTGATGAAGGTTAGACGCTTGCCATGGGGTTCTTCCCCGGCAAGCCAAAAAACTTGCCAGGGATCAGGCCTCGTAGTGCTTCCTGAACCTTGTAAGGTATCCCGCGATTCTGTTTCTCAAGGTTGCCGTAGTCACGTCCGTCAGCTCCTGAACCTTCTTCTTGTTGTGCTCGAAATCCTCGGTGAACTCTTCCGGATATCTCTTGATGAGTTCCACGGCAATCCTCTTGATGTACGTCGGTCTTATGTTACCCAAGCGTTTCACTCCAAGGTGATGTCATCTCGGCGTTCGGCTTTCAATGTGGCCGTCATTAATAAATGTTGTCCTGACTCTTCTGACTTCGGCGTCCCTTCCAGGAACATCGAGGAATCCGGATTTTCCCCAGTTCGATCCTCTTGAGGCCATTCCATACAAGTTCTCACTGCGGAAGATTCAAATACAAAATCTGTTTACGCAAGTTCTGAAAGAGGGCAGAAGATGGAAGAGTTACTCTGCAACATAGAATTCCTGAAGGACGCGTCCACGTATCTAGCTCGTGTCCAGAGCGAGTTGGGGGGATTAAGAGAGTACAGGAGTTCTTCTTTCGAGGAGGTCTTGGAGCAAGTCATAATTGATCTGCAGGAAGAGTTCGAGGGCGCGGGATAGCTAGACGAGCTTTCCGTCCCTCATTATGGTTTCCTTTGAGCCATCAGAGAGAATCGCGGTTATCGTCGGGAACCATACAAGCCCGTCGAGATGAGTGAAGGACTTCACATCCTCATCGTGGTTGGACCCGATGGCAATGTGACAGGTCCCGTAGACCTTCTCGTCTTCCAGCATATTCCCGACAATCTCGGCCTTCATGTTCAGCCCTATCCCGAGTTCCCCGAGACATCTGGATCCCTTGATGTACTCTTCGGACTGCTCTTTTGTCAAAGACCCCTTCTCCGCCATATCGAGCGCGGTGTCTCTGCTGACATCGAGAGCGTTCTCAAGGGCCTTTGCCTCGTCCCCGCCCTTGATATTCGTGATCGAGTTGCCCTCGACCTCCACCCTGACCGGAGTGCGAATTATGATCACTCCCCTGTGAGCGGATATGCTTCCATCGTAGACTATCGTGCCTTCAGAGGCGTTCAGCTCCGGTGATATGTAGACCTCACCTGCTGGAAGGTTCCCGCCCAAGCCAGGTTCCCTGAAATCCCCGTCATCGAGGTGTGTCGTTCTGCCTTTCAGCCCCATTCCAATATCCGTCCCTGCCTTGGCAGTGATGTGTACTGCATCAGCCGTGTCGAGAATTTCCTTCAGCCTCCTCGCGTTGCCCCTCAGCTCACCATAGTCGATGGGAACGGTCTCGCTGAACATCTTGGCGGTAATGCTGGGAGACCAGAAGGACCTCAGCTTCTTCGTTTTCCAGAGATATGTGAAGATGTGGTCGTACTCCTTCCCGCCCTCGCTTATTGGGTCTTTCATTCTAAGCCTGTCCTTCCCGAGTTTATGGCGGCTTATTGATATGAAGACGTCCGGGTTCGATTCTATTGCCTTGATCACACTATCCTCGGCGAAGTCCAACTGCGTCTTTGGCTCCTGAAAGACTAGGGTCGTCCTCCCGCCAGAATTCACAGAGGCGTTGAAAACCGCTTCAGATATCCTCCGGACCTCATCATCCGGATTCGATACTATGAGAACGGTCTCCCCCTCCTTGATGGCCAGAACCTCCCTTACGGCGACCTCTGCGGCCCGCTTGAGTTCCTTGTCATATGAAATCGACTCCACAAACTTCGACATCAGACTCCTCCCTGGTCACATGTCCTAAGAGGAAAAAGAGTCCAAGAATAAGAACTTGGCGGGAGTTGTGCGGCTCAATCCGGGACCCTGCCCTTCCGCTCGAACTGCTTCTCATACAGGCTGACCAACGTGGAGAACGTGTCTATGTCCTCTAGTGACTTGTCCTCTCTAATCCGCTTTATCCGGGCGAAGCGGAGGGCAAAACCAGACTCGTAACGAGGGCTCTTCTGGACCTCGTTATAGGCAACCTCGACGACGACCTCGGGGCGGACGTGGACCATGTGTATGTCTTCCGACGTCTTCAGCGAAACGAGGCGCTCGGTCATCCACTCAAACTCCTCGTCGGTCAGACCCTTGAAGGTCTTTCCAATCATCTCGAACCCGCCAGTTTCCTCGTTCTTGACGGCTAGATGATAATTGCTCAGCCAGCCCTCCCTGCGCCCATAGCCCCACTCTGCTGCCACTATGATGAGATCGAGCCTCTCGGCGGGTTTGACCTTGAACCACCTCTTTCCCCTGTGACCGGGACGATAGTGGCTGTCCAGAGCCTTTGCCATAAGACCCTCGTGTCCTGCTTCCAACGCCTTCTCCAAGAACTCCACGGCCTCCTCGAGTTCGGACGTCACCATGCGTTCCGCGAGGAAGTCGGGTGCGAGTTTCGACAGGCTTTCCCACCTGGATTCATAAGGCTCGTCGATCAGCACCCTTCCGTCGAGATAGAGGATGTCGAAGAGGTAGAGCTTGAGCGGCATCTGACTCTTCATGTCTTCCACATCATGCACCCGCCTGAACCTCCTCATCAGATCCTGGAACGGCAGAGGCCTTCCCTCCTCGTCCACAGCCACAACCTCACCGTCAAGGAGAAACTGCTTTGCCGGGAGATTGAGGGCGATTTCCTGAATCTCAGGAAGAGAGGGCGTGACGTCCGCCAGCCGTCGGGTGAATGTTCTGATTTCTCCCGCATCGCGGTGAATCTGGATCCTTGCACCATCGTACTTGAACTCCAAAGCGGTTCCTGCTGAGTGCTTCTTGAAGACGTCCTCCAAGTTTTCGGCCAGCTCACCAAGCATGGGCTTGACGGGATTCAGGAGGTTCAACCCGAAGCTCTCAAGTCCCGAAGGCCCAGAAGTGAGTCCGACCTCTGCGACACCACCTATGTCCCCGCTCAGCATATGGGCGCTCCTGACAAGGTCTATGTCTGCGCCAGATACGTCGGCGATGGCTTCCAGCATCACGCCCTCGCTCACACCATGCCTCATTTCCCTGAAGAGATTCTTCAGGATTATCTCACGCTCTTTATCCGTGGCTCGTCCGAGCAGGCTCTTTATCAGATTCCTTCTTCTGCTCACCGAGTCCCTGCCCGAAACCACGGCAACCTCATCGAAGGATCTCTGAACATCGAGGATGCTGAGCGGTTTCTCGAAGAGGGTGGTCTGCTTCCCGGGACCGAGAGCCTTTTTGACAGTGCTCCATCCGACGTGGAGTGCCCTTGCATCTGTCTCTGGAAAAATCCTGCCAATGATCAGAAGCACTGCTGGCGACATCTCCTCTTTCCTCAGGGTGCTGAGAAACTCCGCGAGGATCTTCCTTTTCTCCAATCTCTTTCTTGTGGAGAGCAGGGAATTGCAGACCTCAACGAGTTCAGAGAAGGGGGTTTCCATCATTCTTTGAATGTCTTGAATGCTTAAATCAGTAACCTTGCCAAGAGGGAGTGCAAAGGAGCGAGACTCGTCCCCCCTATCTTCAATTTCCACGTGAGCTCGAGTGGGACTCCGGTCACTTCCGCCAAGGAACCGCTACAACACCCCTTGCTAATTCCCAGCTGCTCGAGAGACGGCCCCGCCTGTCCTTCGCTTGCGTCAACTCACTTTAGGCTCGATTTTAGGAGAATATTTATTAGCATGCTATTGGATAGATTCCCTGATGGTTGTAGAGGGTTTGTTGAGATTCTCACTTCCAACGCTTTTGCCCATTGGTGCTGTGAATAGTTATGTCCTTCGCGGGAAGACCACGGTGATGATTGACACAGGCCCTAACAACGAATACACGTTCGAATTTCTGAAGAACGAGCTCAAACAGGTTGACGTGGATATCTCTTCCATTGACAAGATACTGATAACACACGGTCATGTCGATCATTGCGGTCTGGCAAGACGGATATCAGATATTTCCGGCGCAGAGATATTCGTTCACAGAGGGGATGAGAATCTGGTGAGGGATTTCGGGGGAACGTTGGCCAAGAAGAGGGATTGGTTCCGAGATGAGATAAGGAGATGCGGAGTCCCAACGAGAACTCTTAACCTCATCGAGGAGTTCTTCCATTTCCTCTCAAAGATGGCGGACTCTACTGACATAGCGGGCTACCTAGAGGACAGACAGGAGATAGAGTCGGGAGATGCCGCCTTGAAGGTCCTCCATACGCCCGGCCATTCCGCCGGTTCTGTGTCATTTCTTTCAGCCGATGGAGCCCTCTTCAGCGGGGACACCCTTCCGCGAGAATACACGCCGAGCGTCGTATGCGCAGGTTCGGGGACCCTCTCTGCCGGTCTGGGAGAGTACTTCAAAAGCCTCGGGAAGCTCAGGGGAATGGAGACGAGGGAGGTCTACCCTGGTCATGGTGGACCCTTTTTCGACAAGAACGAGGCAATCGATGAGTGTCTCGACACCATGAGAGCGAGGGAAGGGCGGGTCATCCAAGCCCTGCAGATCGGCAGCGCTACTCCCTTCAACCTGATGACGAAGGTCTACGGTCCTCTTCCCATCCATGAGATTTTCACGGGACTGAGCGAAGTCCTCGGCTTTCTCGACAGGATGGTCGCGGAGGGGGTAATTGAGGAAACGGTCGAGGATGAAGTGAGGATGTTCTCACTCAAATCCTAGGTGCTTCTCAAGGAAACCAACCATCGCCTGAGAGAAGGCCTCCGTGTTCTCACCCAGGTGAGGTGAGTGCCCCGCTCGTTTGAAAACAATAAGCTCTGAACCCTCCACTTGTTCTTGCATCTTCTCAAACTCCCAAACACGAATATGCTCGTCCCCGTCACCTATCAGAAAGATTACGGGACAGCGGACCTCATCGAGGCGTCCGTCGTAGAAGTCGTCCGTGGTCTGATTGAATTCTAGCCACCGCTCCGCCCAGACCCAGAGCAGCGTCCTCCAATGGGAGTCCCCGTGCTGGCTCGAAAAGGATCTGATTTCCCGCTCGGTCAGCTCATCGGGTCTCAAGTATCTTTCGAAGAGGGGAGTGGTCTCCCCCACGGGACAGAAGTGTCCAGCCTCTGCTATGATGACTGACACCAGTTCGGGTCGATGAATGGCAAGGGTCAGAGCTATGACAGTTCCATCGCTCCATCCCCAGAGAGCTGCCTTTTCGATGTTCAGCGCGCCCATGAACTCGATGAGATCGTCCACTTGTTTCGGGAAGAACGGCTCGGGAAACCTCTCCACGTGCGTCGACCCTCCGTAGCCAATTCTGTCGGGTAGAATGAATCTGTATCTGGCCGAAAGGAGTGGAATGTACTTTCTGAAATCACCCATTCCGGTCCCTAGACCAGCATGCAGAGCGATCAGTGGATGGCCCTCCCCGAACTCAGAGTAATGGATTTCCCCCGAATCTATTTCAATGACGGGCATCACACCCCCTCGAGGAAATCGGAGACGACCTCAACGAACTTGTCCTCTTCCTCGATGAAGGGCCAGTGCCCGCTATTCTCGAATACAACCAGCTTCGACTCGGGGAGCGCGTCGCTCAACACCTCGGAGAACTTTGGCGGGCAGACGGGATCGTGTTTCCCCGCGATTATCAGAGCTGGACAGGATATCTTCCCGAGGTCGGTGAGAACATCGTACCTAGGCAAATCTGCTTGTTGATGATATCTGAGGTGGTCAGGTGACATCTTCGACCTCGAAAGATGTTCTTCGAACTCCTTCTCAAAGGGCTCGTAATCTTTGAAGTAGACGGAAAAGACGAGCATGAGATTCCGTCTCATGAGTTCCTCCTTCGTGATGTCCTCCCTCGGAGGCTTTCTCATCTCTTCGAGTATCTTTACGATTCTCTCATCTGTCCTCGAAAGCTCATTGAAATCCTTCTCGTAGTCGATGTTCGCCGCAGTTTCGACGAGTACCAGGGCGTTGATGCTCTCGGGTCTCCTAATCGCGCATTTGAGCGCCGAGAAACCACCTGCCGAGTGGCCCATCACTGCGATTCTATTGAATCCAAGGTGCTTCCTCAGCCGCTCCATATCCGACACTATGGAATCCATGGAACAATCGGACGGTGACGTTATTTTCGATGATCGGCCTATTCCCCTTGGATTGAAGTAGACCATCTTGAGTTTGTTCTCCAGGTCCGTGAGGTAGTGAGCCCAAAGGGCATAGTCGATTCCCCAGCTCACCGGGGCAAGGAAACACGGAGGACCAGATCCCTTGACCTCGTGTTCGATGGATCTATCGTCAATCCTTGCGATGCTAATGGCCATCAGGTCACCTTTCTGGCGGGAAGAGAGATGAACCTTTGCCGAATGAATCTTTTTATATTTGGCCTCTCTTATCTTTGTGTGCCGATGGCCAGAATATCCAGAGACCAATACTATGTGAACATCGCCGTAGACGTTTCTGCAAGAAGCACATGCACCCGCCACAAGATTGGTGCAATCGTGGTGACTGGAGACGAGATAAAGAGCACGGGATACAACGGCAATCCGAGGGGGCTGCCGCACTGCGATGAAGTGGGTTGCATCAGGGACCAAGAGAAAATACCCTCGGGAGAGAGGATGGAGGTCTGCACCGGTGTCCACGCAGAGATGAATGCCCTTCTTCAGGCGGGAAAAGGTGCCAAGGGCGGTATCCTTTACTCCACCATCATCCCGTGTAACACCTGCGCGAAGATGATCATAAACGCGGGAATAAGGAGGGTCGTGTACCTGGAGGACTACCCTGAGAAGATGGGCAGGGACCTTCTCGAGCAGGCGGGTATCGCGATAGAAAAAGCGGAGCTTTCAGAGGAATCCTAGCTCTGGTGGGCCTTTTTTCTCATGGTCAGTATGCTCAACGAGAATGTGAGAATCGCGAATACGCAGAGGGCGAGTATGTCGACACCGATTTCGAGCGGACCCCAACCACGAATCATTACCGATCTTAGAGCCTCGGCGGCATACGTGAGCGGGATGGCATATGAAACGGGCCTGATGACGGGTGGCATCGATTCAAGCGGCCATATCACACCCGCCAAAATGATTGATGGTAGGAAAACCAGCGGGATGAACTGCACCGCCTGGAACTCATTCCTCGCGATAGTGGAAAGCATGAAACCGAGTCCGAGGAGGCCGATGGCGTAGAGCACTATTATCAGGAGCGCAAGGACTATGCTCCCGACTATTCGGATGTCGAACAGAAGCACCCCGACTGCGATAATCTCTATCGACTGGAATAGGGCTATGAGACTGAACGTCACCGTATAGCCCAGAACGATCTCGGCAGGCTTCATCGGTGAAACGAGGAGCCTATCCAGTGTTCCATTGGTTCTTTCGCGCACGAAGGACACGATTGTCAGCATTATCGTGATCATGGTTACGACAAGAGCCATTATTCCCGGAGCAAAGAAGTCGATGAACCTAGCATTCTCCCCGTAAACATAGTCGATGCTGAGAGCCTTGGAGAAGGCAAGTTCGGACTGGATGTCTTCCACGTTCTTCATCAGTGTCTCTGAGATTGATTGGATGACTGCTGCAGCGACCTGTGTGTTCGAGCCGTCAACGTGGATGTCCATCCTCGCATCGGAGGTCGAGATGTTCTGAAGGTCAACCGTGTAATCCTGCCCGCCAGAAGGGGGATAGGTTATGGTCTCGGAATTCGTTATTCTCAGAAACTTCCCGTAAAAGTGAGATGTGAAGTTCTCCGGGAAGTAGACAACCGCCCAGGCCTCTCCGTTCTCCACCTTTCCGATGGCCTCATCCAGATCGCCCGAGAAGTGCAGTGTCAGCGTTGTGGTGTCAAGACCGTCGACGATCTTCCCTGAGATGTCCAGATTCACGTAGGTGATATTTCCAGTCGCCTCCTTCACAGGAACCACGGCATCACCGGAATCATGATTCACAACGATGGTGTCGATGTCCTCGGGCTCGCCGGCGAACGCGAAGCCGAAAAGACCGATGAAGATGATGGGCATTATGAATATCATCCCCAGCGTCCTGCGGTCGTGTATCAGCCTGAGCAAAATGTTTCGGGCCATCGCCAGTATCCTATTGAGTCGCATCAGGCCTCACCTCTGGAAAAGGCAAGGAATGCATCCTCAAGCGAATCGGTGTCCGTCCTCTCCATCAATCTCTCGGGATGATCCTCAGCGACCAGTGTCCCCTGCCTGATAAGACCTACGCGAGTGCACCTCCTGGCTTCATCCATGTAGTGAGTCGTGATAATCGTCGTCACGCCCTTCTTCCGAATGTCATAGAAGAACTCCCAGAAGGAGGATCTCAGTTCTGGGTCGACCCCAACGGTGGGTTCGTCAAGAAACAGTACCTTCGGCATATGGACCAGAGTGCAGGCGAATGACAATCTGTGCTTTAGTCCGCCGCTCAATTCGGAAGCCAAAGCGTTCCGCTTCTCCTCGAGACCCGCGAAACGTAGGAGCTCCTCCTCCCTCTCCTCGACCTCCTTCTTCGGAAGTCCGTAGACCTCGCCAAAGAACCTGATGTTATCGTGAACGGTGAGGTCCGGATATATCGCGATCTCCTGAGGCATATAGCCAATGTGCGGAAGGATCCTGGGGTCTGGCACCCTCATCCCGAGGACTCGGATATTTCCCGCGTGAGGCTTGAGAAGTCCGCACACGAGCTTCATGGTCGTGGTCTTGCCAGAACCGTTCGGACCGATGAGTCCGTAGATCTCTCCCTTCTCTACAATGAAGTCAAGGTCATCGACCGCGACAAGGTCACCATATCTTCGAACTAGCCCCCTCGCTTCTACAACAGCTTCCATCCGAATGCTGATTGGAGTGTCCTAATTAAAGTCTAACCCGTGATAGGGAAATACGGATTTCTTCACGTTCTCAACGAGGACCTTGATGTCCTTTGGGACATCGGCATCCTCTGACTCGTCCCGCAAGCTCTTAGACGGTGACTCGCCCGTCATTTCCCGGCACAGGGTTCTCCAGCTCTGGGGAAGCTCGTTTTGAATGTCGATTCCGGCCATCTGACCGAAGATCGCGGTCCAGATTCTGGGCACCACAGTTGGATCATAGCCGCCTCCCCCCACACCGACCCATCTGCCGTTGCAAATCTCGTGAGAAATCTCGTGAACGATCCCGCCGACTTCTTCGTACGTCATCGTGCCGATCATGAGGTGCGTCAGCGGGTCGGAACGGTGAGCGTCCGCTCCCAACTGCGTGAATATGAAATCGGGCTTGTAGGATTCCAGGAGGGGTGGAACTATTTCCTTGAACGCATAGATGTATGATTGATCCCTCGTGTAGGGTGGCAGAGGGACATTGACAGCGAACCCCTTGCCCTCTTCATCTCCCAATTCATTCTCAAATCCCGATCCTGGAAACAGGTACTTGCCGCTCTCGTGGATGGAAATCGTGAGCACATCGGGTCTGTCGAAGAACAGGAACTGAACGCCGTCGCCGTGATGCGCATCAATGTCGATGTAGACGACTCTCTTCAGCTCCTTGTTGACAAGCAGATCCTCTATCGCAATGGCAGGATCGTTGAACACGCAGAACCCGGATGCCCTGGACCTGGAGGCATGATGAAGCCCTCCTGCTGGCGTGAACGCATGATTCACCTCTCCCGAGAGGACGAGGTCGCACGCGTGCATGGTCGCTCCTGTGTGGATAGCACTTGCATTGTACATATCCTCGAAGATGGGATTATCACCGGAGCCCAAACCGAAGAGGAACGCGCCTTGTCTCCGCTCTCCGTCGCTGACCTCCTTGACCATGTCGATGTAGTCTCTTCCATGCATCAGGGCAATCTGATCCTCGGTCGCGGCTTCTGGCTCAGAGAGAAGTATCTCCTCCCGCTCGAAAATCCCGAGGGCCTTCATCAGCTCATATGTGAGCTTGATTCTGATCTGGTTCATCGGATGATAGGGTCCAAAATCATACTTCATGAACCCCTCGGAATAAACGAACGCAGTCCTCGTTGTCAAGCGACGACCTCCTTATAACGAATCGCATGGCGATTGAATGGACGGTATATAACCGTTGGTCATCAACGCCACAGTTTTATATCGTGAGATGATTCTCCATACGGAGGGGAAACATGCACAGGCTCGATTCAGTTTTCAATCCCAAATCGATAGCGGTCGTGGGCGCATCGAGAAATCCCGGGAAGGTCGGGGCTCAGATATTGCATAAGCTGATAACCTACGGCTTTCAAGGGACCATCTATCCGGTCAACAGAAAAGCTAGGGATGTCCATTCAATCAGAGCCTATCCTTCCGTTCTGGACATACCAGACGATTTGGACATGGCAATCATTGTCGTACCCTCGGAGTATGTCATTCATGTGATGGAGGAGTGCGCTGAAAAGGGTGTTCGAGGCGTAGTGGTAATCACAGCGGGATTCAGAGAGATTGGCGGGAAGGGCATCGAGCTCGAGGAAGAACTCCTACGAATAATAAGAAAGCATGATATCGCAACGATAGGTCCGAACTGCATGGGAATCATAAACACAAGTCCTGGAGTCAAGATGGATTCAACATTCGCTCCCACCTATCCGCTGCATGGACGGACGGCCTTCATGTCACAGAGCGGTGCTCTGGGAGTGGCGGTCCTCGACCATGCCAGAAAAATAAACATTGGCTTCTCCAAGTTCGTGAGTTTGGGAAACAAGACGGACGTCTCTGGCAATGACCTGTTGGAGTATTGGGGCAAGGACCCTGAAACAGATGTCATCCTGATGTACATTGAGAGCTTTGGAAATCCCCGGAACTTCGTCAGGATTGCAAGAGAGATAACGCCAAAGAAGCCTGTCATTGCCCTGAAATCGGGACGAACGGAGGCAGGCAGGAGAGCTGCCGTCAGCCATACTGGCTCCTTGGCGGGACTCGACGAGGCGACCGACGCATTGTTTGAGCAATGCGGTGTCCTCCGCGTCGGATCGATAGAGGAACTCTTCGACCTTGCGACGGCGTTCTCCATGCAGCCGCCACCGTTGGGACGGAGCGTGGGCATAGTGACCAACGCGGGCGGTCCCGCAATAATGGCAACGGATGCTTTGGTTAGCGTTGGGCTTGACGTTCCTAGGCTGGGAGAGAAAACGCAGAAGAAACTCAGAGCAGCTTTGATGGATGAGGCGACAACGACGAATCCCGTTGATATGACGGCACACGGTGATCCCAAAGGATACGAAATGGCTGTCCGTGCAGTGCTGAATGATTCAAGAGTGGATTCCGTCCTCGTGATATTTGTGCCACCGGCGATGGTGGATGAGGTAGAGGTCGCGAAAACGATTCTGAAAGTGGCGCGGAGGCAGAAGAGGAAGACGATACTGTCCTGCTTCCTGGGAAGCACGGAAGAATCGCCTGGATTCGCTGAACTCACGACGAATGGCGTTCCCGCATATCTGTTCCCCGAGTCGGCGGCCAAGGCGCTCACTTCGATGTACGCGTATGGCGGGTATTTGCAGAGAGAGAAAGGTTCCGCGAAGAGGTTCAAAGTGAACCGCAGGAAAGTGGCCAAGATATTTGAGGGGTGCAAGGAGGACAGCAGATGCAGGCTCAACGAGGTCGAGGTGCTTGAGGTCCTCAAGGCCTACGGCTTCTCCCTCGCCAAATATGGAGTGGCCAAGGACCTGGAGGAAGCGAAAAAGCTGGCAGCTGAGATTGAATACCCGGTGGCTTTGAAGGCGATGTCCCCGCAGATAGTCCACAAATCTGACTTCGGTGGAATCGCCCTGGACATCGAAGACGAAAAGGAACTCACTCGAAAGTTGAGGACGATAACGAGAAGGATTGGACGGAAGGAGTTCTCCATCTCCGGATATCTGATACAGGAGTATGTCACCGGCGGAAAGGAGGTGATATTGGGGATGAAGAACGATCCCAAATTCGGGCCTCTAATCATGTTCGGTCTGGGCGGCATATATGTCGAGATATTGAAGGACGTGGCCTTCAGGCTGACGCCACTTACAGATGCCGACGCGGACAGGATGATCAGGTCCATAAAGGGATACCCGCTTCTCACCGGCGTCAGGGGAGAGAAGCCCTCCGACGTCAACATCATCGTCGACCATCTCCAGCGGATATCGCAGCTGGTGACCGATTTCTACCGAATCGATGAGCTTGACATCAATCCTATGATCGTCTTTGACAAAGGAAAGGGCGCTGGGATAGTCGATGCGAGAATGGTCATCCGAGAGAAGAGACGACCTACACGGGGTGGGTTGTGAAGTAGTAGTAGAACAGATAAATGCCCACGATTATGAGGACGACGGCGCTCACCTTCCTTATCAGGTCTGTGTATTGGCTGAGCTTTCTCACACTTTCCTGGCCGAACGCGGAGAGCATGAATGTGATGACGACCATCAGGAGCACTATCGCGAGGGAGAAGACGAGAAGGATGAGAAGACCCCCGGCTGGCCCTCCTGTAATGGATGACTGCGCGAGTACTGCAATGAAAAGTGGAGCGGTACAAGCAGCGGCCGCCGCTCCATATCCGACTCCGTAGCCGAAGAGCTTGGGATAGTACCCTCCTTCCTCCTTCCTCCCCTTGAATATTCTCTGCTTCAATCTGCTGAACGGCCTCACTAGAGCTTGGTACTGTATGTTTGTGAACATCAGCAGGCCCAAGATTATCAGGATAGCGCCGACGATGGGACCAAGGATCGGTGTATAGTCCTCCACGTTTGCAGCGGTTCCAACCGCGATCCAGGCGATTCCGATCACGAGGAACACAAGGATGATTCCAATGCCGGAGACTAGGCCGCTCACGAGAACTCTCAAAGTGCTATTCTTTTGCTCCGCTTCCGAGGACAGGTAGTACGCCACATACCCAGGGAGCATTGGGAAGGAACACGCCGAGAAGAACGTGGCGAATCCGGCAAAGGCCGCGAGAACGATCCCGCCAACAGCCTGAAGTCCAATGGCTTGGGACCTTCCCGCCAAAGCGTCATCGATCATGTCTCTCATACTGCTCGCCGAAATGTAGGCATCCGTAATCACGTTGACGACATAGCCATCTTTGTCGATAACCACCACGGTCGGAAGGCTGCTCACGGCATAGCTGTTCACGAGACCGCCGGGATCCATGGCCATTCGCCAGGGATACCCCTTGCGTTCCCTGAATGCCTTGAGAGCTTCGGGCGTATCGGCAACACTCACATCGATGGATATGATCTCCAGATCGGACTCATCATAGTTGGGATGGACGCCATCCATCATTGTCGCAGCAATGATCTCACAACCTCCACAGCTGATGGACATGAAGTCGAGGAGTACGACCTCGCCACGGAAGTCCTTGAGATCAAAGATGTTGCT
>JBHIBK010000014.1:0-14096 GCA_046759065.1 Thermoplasmata archaeon
ACGGACAGAACACTCCGATAACCTGATATTGTTGAAGGATCGGCCAAACAACACACATGAGCGTGACGAATTTACGGTATTCGTCGCCAGCAGCAGGATCATGACCTCACCTCAGCGGGGACGGCCTCGAGGACGGCTGGGAGTTCGACTACTGGAACGTCACCCGCGGATTCGGTGACGAGGAGAAGTCGCTCAACCACACGTCCACGTACGACGTGGACGGGGACGGCATCTCGGACGGTCAGGAGTACGAGGGATACAACCTCACCATCGTGTGGATCGAGGGCGAGGAGACCAAGTCCGAGGACAAGAGGGTGTTCGGCGATCCCCTGTACGCGTACAAGGACCAGAACAACAATTCGCTGGACGTGGACGAGGACGGGATACCCGACTACCTAGAAGCAGAATCTCAAAGAAAGCTCACAGTGGCTTCACTCATATGACCTTCCAAACCAAGCGCATATCCTTCCTGACCTCAGCCTGCGCTCATCTACTCCAAACCCCGATATGCACGCGAGCGGTGCAGAATCTCGGTAACGCGAACTTCATTCCCCACAACGAAGTAGAGCACGCGGTATTCGCCTATGCGGAGACGGTAGAGGCGCGGCTCCTCATGGCTCCATACAAGGCGAATATCAGCACCAGATCGAGAATGGAAGGGATCGTCGGCGAGCACTCTCATCTTTTCCCGCATATGTTGCTCAATGTCCGCCGGAAGCCGCCTGAGCTGACGGAGTGCTGTCTTGGATAGAAGTATCTCATACATCGTCAAGGGAAAGGAACTCCTCGGACTCCAGGATGCGCCTTTCCCGTTCGTAGAGAATCCTCTTCTCCGCGTCCTCGATGAGGCGACGAAGGAGCTTGTCGTATGTCTCATCCTTGGATGCAAGGCGCTTCAGGCGGTCGCGAACCTCCTTGGAGATGGGAATCGTAGTGAGCGACATAATAGTCATATGTTCTCATAACTACTTATAATTAGCCATCATCGCTCAGTGGCGTTCGACCCAGACCCAAGTTCTCACCCGCCATCAAGAGATCCGTCCCTCAGCGAAGGAAGAACTATGAGGCCGGGAAGAAGAGAGTGATACATACGATGAGACGCGTGGTGGAATCCGTAATCTCCGCGACCAAGAGAAGGTTCAGAGAGCCCTTCAACGTCAAGGAGTCCCTCAAGAAGGTGGAGATGTGGTTAAGAACGAAACCATGAGATGTACTCATCCATATCCGAGGTGGATTAATCGGACAAGGCAGGTCGAAGGGGATAGCCCCGACCGGATTTGAACCGGTGCCAAGAGGTCCAGAGCCTCGTATGCTGCCGCTACACCACGGGGCTATCGCGCGGAAATATGCCTCGATTGGCTATATATTGTTTCCCACGCAACCTCCTGGGATGGTCATTTGGAGTGCCCGTGCGGAGCTATTGCGACGAGACTTCTTCGAGCCGCCCGAGGACGAAGTCCCTGTCCAAGACCGAGAGAAAGGGAGCCGCCCTGGGGCCCCTTTCCATGCCCAGGAAGACGAGGTACAGGGACCTGAAGAACCTACTAGTCTTCACAGGAAGCTCACCGCCTTTGGTCAAGCGCACCATCACATTCTTCAGCTCCTCCTCGGTCCAGGGAATGCTGGAAACTGAATCGCGGAACTTCCCAAGGGCCTCAATGTCGACATTCTCGAGCCTATCACGCACTGAACGAATGTCACTCAGGATGTCGATCCTCAAATCCTCTGGGGCGTATTCCTGTGTCCAGTTCCTCGAGAGAGCCAGCCTCCTGCCCACCTGCTCCCTCTCCTCCTCGTCCAGCTCGGTCGTGAGGACACCTGTGCTCCTGAGTCTCTCGATGGCCCAATCGACCGGGTCCTCCGAAGGCGCAACCTGAGCCAAGAGAGACGCATGCCTGTATGGAATCCGAAAGGGCGCCGACGGACGTGTTCCATCGAGCCGCGAAAGCTCATAGGCTCTTGCCCTCTCGTTATCCTTGCCCTCGAAGAAGAGCCCTTCCGCCTCATCGTAGCGATTGTGATAGCTGTCCACCCTGGATAGGTCAAAGACGATCCTCTTGGCGGTGCTGTTGAACAGGTAGACGTATCTCAGGACCTCTGGCTCCCCAATCTCGAGCCATTCCCTCGGAGTGAATCCGAGGAATCCGGAGCTGCTCATGTCGCCCAAGTCCTTCCCCTGACTCTGCATCCCCACCCACTCGTAGGGTATCCCGAACGGGGGGAGCATGTCCATGATCTCGCGGGCGATCTCCTTGCAGCTGTCCCTCGAACCGCCCGGTGTCGCATGGTCCTTCCCAAATGCTTCGACGTCCACCTTGAGCAGCTTCCAGAGGGCGGGCCACTCGAGCCGCCAGTTCAGCTTTCCGTCCTCCAGCCTCGAAACGCCCTCGTGCCCCTGCTTGCAGGCGTGGTGGACCTCTCCGTTGTCAGCGACCTCCTTCGTCTCAGCGGTCCCTATCGTGTTGCATTCCTCGCAGAAGGCATCGAAGGGTATCCATCCTTCCGGATACTTCCTCTCTCCCCTGTACTTGTTGATCAGAGGTCTCACAGCATCGCTCCTGCCGACAAGGTCATGCACGATCCTGCGCATCTCCTCTCTGCCGTAGACGTCCCCTGTCCTCTCCAGGACCACGCCCGGGGCGAAGCTGTCCATGCAGCCGCCAAAGTCCTCCCAGTAGTGCTCCACCCATGAGGAGTGGCATCCGAGGGGATCGGGAACGTCCTTCAACCGCCAGTTGACGTAGTTCCCGCCTTCGTCCCCGGGAAACTGGGAGAGCTGTCCCTCCGTGCCCTTCCACGGGTCCTGGGTGTAGAGGACGAGGTACTGGGTTACGTCCTTGCCCTTTGCCCTCAGCTCTCTGGAAATCGAATTGGTGAGTACAACCTCTCCCCTGAGCCTGCCGACGTGTTGAAGTCCGCTGACGGAGAGACCCGCCGAGCAGTTAATGACATCCTTTCCTCGCAGGAACTCTTTGATTTGAGGGAGAAGAACATCTAGCCAGTGCATGATTTCACGCAATCGTGCGAGCTCTCACCAACGCCCTCAGCGGAACTCCAACAATCTCGTCGTTCGCGGTCTTGTTCACGAAGACGACGGAGAGAACCGGGGTCCCGCCAGCCGCCTGTATGTCATCAATCGTACATCTGATAGTGTCGCCGGAGCTCAAGACATCGTCGACTATGACCACCCTCTTACCGCTCGGGTCCGCGTAGTTTGAGCTGAATGCCCCGCCGCCTCGCTCCCTCTCCTGACTGGGCCTGTAGACGATGAGCTCCCGCTCAAGGTCCTCGGATATTATCGTGGCATATGGAATGCCGTTGATGGCGATGCCCGCCACGGAATCGAAGTCTTCCTCGCTCTTCTCCATCTCCTCGAGGATGATGTCCGACATGGCCGCCGCCACAAAACCGAGCCTGCTACTGTAAACGCCAACGGATCTCCAGCCGATCTTTACGTCCGTAGGGGGTTCTCCGCCCTTGACCCCTTTGGTCAGGAGCCATGTCACCGTATTGACGGAGAGATGAAGCTCGTCCCCGATTTCCTTCTCGTTGAGACCCTTTTCCTTGTACTCAAGAGCCTTCTTGACTAAATCATCCAGTTTCTTCATTTCCTTCCCTCACTCTTCGAACCTAATTTTTCTACATGGTAATAAAGATACGCTCACAGCCCTTTCTCTTTCAGTCGCTGGTCAAACACCATTCTGAGGAACTTGACCGGTATGCTTCCCGTGTACAGTATGGTATCATGGAAGAGCTTCTCCGAGTAGTCTGTTCCCATTCTCTCCTTTATCTCGTCCCTCAGCTCCATTATGAGATGCTTGCCCAGGAGATAACAAAGCTGGTAACCCTGATTCTGAGTGTATCTCTTCACCTCGGCCAGAGCGAACTGTTCTTCCTTCCCCACCTGGTCCATGAGGAACTTGACGGCCTCGTCGAAGCTCATCTTCCCCGAGCTGAGGTCGATGTCCACGATGATTCGAGCGGCCCGCCAGATCAGGTCGACAGACTGCATGAATCTTGCTTCTGGACCGTCCTCGTAGCCGTGCTCTTTCATCATCTCCTCGCAGTAATGCGCCCAACCTTCCACGGTCTCGTTGGCACCGACCAAGGTTCTAATGATGGACGGATTCGAGTTGGAGCACACGAGCTGCAGATGGTGACCCGGATACGCTTCATGGATGGACGTGTTCCCGATGACCGCATAGTTGTGCTCCTTGAGCATCTCGGTCTTCTCCTCGACCGGCGTCACCCAATACACGCCCTGCTGGTCCCTCTCGAACTTCCCTGGCGATGAGTACGCTGCGTGGGGTATGATGTGCCTCAGGAAGGAGGGCGTCTCGATTATCTTCAGTCTCTCTGAAGGAGGCATCGTCACAATGTCCTGGCTCACGACGAATTCCCTGACCTGGTCGATCGAACTCCTGTAAAGCTCCATGACCTCTTCGAAGTCCTTCGGGTGGTCAGCCTTGATGAGCTCCTTCACTTTCTCGAGGGATGCCTGAGGATCGATCTCTTTGGCTATTCTCCCAGCCTTCTCCTTTTCCTCCTTGAGATATCTCTTCCCAAGGGAGTAGATCTCCTCGACGGGCATCTCGATGCTCGAGAGTTCGAGGAGCCTCTGCAGTTTCTCCGGACCGATGGCGAATTCCTCTCTCGCACCCGGAAGGAGGTCTTTCATCCAGGAGGTGTAGTCCTCAACCGATTGCAGTGTGGCAGAGATGGCCTCTTCCAGCTCCTTGAAGTTGTCCTTGTCCAGTTCCTCCTCTCCAGCGGAAGAAACCAGGCCGAGGAAGCCCGGGAACCTCTCCGCCGACTCGATCTGGGTTTCCGTCCATATCATGACTGGATCCGTTATCTGACTCTTCGCCTGCTCCAGATACCTGGGCGCCTTTGTCAGTCTGCTGATGATGTTCCTGAGACGCACCCCTATCGGTGCAAAATCACGCATGTACAGGACGAGGACATGGCCTCCCACTGCGCCGACTGCGGAAGGGGCGGACTCCCAGAACCTCAGATCCTCCAACTGAAAAAGGGTGAGGTCGAAGTCTCCCAACGCCACCAGCCTGTCCATTCTGTTGTCCTCGGAAAGCTTGCTTTCGTCAAGCGACCGGAAAGCCTCTCTGAACTCTTTCATCGACTCGATATACCCGAGCACGGCCTCCCGACGTCCATCCGGCATGAGGCCGTCGTATTCATGGAGACCCAGGCTCGTTCCCCATGATGGATATCTCTGGAGCACATCTTCAAGCACCTGCTGCGCGAGTTCCTGCATACTCTCATTCTCGTCCGTATCCGACTTCACGGAAGCACCTCCTTTCTGCCATCTGCCGATCTTCTGAATGCACCAAAATCCTCCATGTCGATCACGTCCTCACCATCGAACACAGGGCCGTCCACGCAGACATGGAGCCCGCCAAAAGAACATGAATCGCATATACCCATGCCGCACCTCATGAACCTTTCCAGCGAGACCTGAACGGGTGTGCCTTTCCCCATGCAGATGGACACGACGGCCTTCATCATCCTTTCGGGACCGCAGGTGAGGACCCTGTCGAAGGAGCTCTCTTCCAAGACCTGCTGAGCAAGGTCTGTGGCCAATCCCTTGTACTCCTTGCTCCCGTCGTCCGTCGATATTCTCACGTCCGCGCCGAGCTTCTTCGCCCTGTCCACGAAGATGAGTTCTGACGCTGTCTTGGCTCCCATGACGGCAGCGGACTCGATATCGTTCTCGACTGCGACCTCGAGCGCAGGCATGAGGGAAGCCGCCCCGGTCCCGCCCGAAACAAAGAGGATGCTCCCACCATCTATCGTGTAGTCCTTTCCGAAAGGCCCTCGGATTCCGAGCACGTCTCCATGCCTCGCCCCGTGAAGGGCGGCGGTCGCCTCACCGACGTTGTGGACGGTTACGCCTTTCAGGCCACCAATGTAGGACAGGCTCATGGGAACCTCGTCAATTCCGGGGATCCAGACCATCACGAACTGCCCGGGCCTGGCCAAGCTCTCATCCTCGAATCGAATGGTCGTTGTGTGAGAGCACTCGATGTCAGTCTTCTCGACCCTAACGATCCTCATCCACGTCATGTGCCATCCCTACAACATCTTTGACGGACCCGTATCCGTACTCATCCAAGAATCGCTCAATCTCGTTCACGACCCTCCCGAAGACCTCGATGCCCCTGTAGTATGCCGCGCTCCCAATCTGAACGGCCGTGGCGCCGGCCATGAGATACTCCAGTGCGTCCTTTCCAGTGAGGATGCCGCCCACCCCGATGATCGGGACGTCGACATTCTCGTAGAGCTCGTAGACGCATCTCACGCCGATCGGCTTGATCGCAGGCCCGCTCAACCCCCCGATCTTGTTTGAGAGCACTGGCCTACCAGTCTCCGGGCTTATTGCCATCGCCTTCACAGTGTTTATCGCAACGATACCGTCACCCCGTGAATTCGCCACCGCAAGTCCAGCGTCAACCACGTCCGTCACGTTGGGGCTTATCTTCGCGAAGACCGGTACTCGGACGCAATTCTTGACCACAGAGACGACAGAGCCAACGGTTTCGGGGTCCCTCCCCAACTCTGCACCGACATTGCGGGCATGAGGACAGCTCAGGTTGAGCTCGATCGCCGATGCACCAGCCTCCTCCATGAGCCTTGCGACCTCGCTCATCTCCCCCTCGTTCTTGCCGAAGACGCTTCCGATTACCGGAACGCCTCCATGTCTTGCCACCTCCATCTCTTCCAGGTAGGCATCAATGCCCGGGTTCGCGAGTCCGACGGCGTTGATGATACCGGCTTCCAGTTCCACGACAGTCGGGTTTGGATACCCTTCCCTGGGTTCCGGGCCTATGGATTTCGTGACGACTGCTCCCGCGCCCGCCCGAGCGACTCTCATAAGGGAGCTTCCCGTTTCCCCGAGTATTCCAGAAGCGAGCATGATCGGATTCTTGAGGGTCAAGCCTGAGATTTCCACGCTCAAGTCGGTCATCGGACGGGCATAACCCTGCTCATCGTTAAAGGCTTTTCTGAAGTGACTTGATTGGAGCGACGTTCTGGCTGCCGAGAGTGGTATGTGGTAAGAGAACAGGTGTTTTTCCAGCAAGGCTTAAATATCCAGCAAGTCGATTACAGCCACAAGTCTCGATGTGCCCTTGAGAGACAACTCGCTATGTAGCGAGACTTCTAGATAATGGGGGAGGGCTCGCAAACGTGCAGAGGAGTGGATTGAGTTGGAGAAGTGGAATGTTATTTTGAAGCAAACAGAGAGAGCCAGGTCTCTGGTCGTCGTGATGGTTCTTGTCCTCGGCACTCTCGTCATGGCCGCCCAACAGCAACAGGAGGAACAGGGCGGTGGCTTGCCAGACTGGCCTGATGAATCCGATTGGTTGAACTACACGTTCAAGGGTGAAAGGGTGCGTGACTGGGAGGACAAACCGTATGAGACAGATCCCACGCATGGTCCCGCGGATGTGAATCCCGATGCGGTGGACATTGCTTCGGGTGTTGACGCCACAGGCGGGGGGCCTGAGAACAATCCAGGGTACTACACTTCCGTCCAGTACCTCTATGTGGACCCGGACGGCGACAGTGACAATTTCACCAACGTGGACGATGACTGGATGTTCTTCAGGATGAGGATCGCGGACGACCCCACTCACGGTGGGAAATACGCCTATAAGGCCTTTCACTGGGACATCCTCCTCGAAGTGGACCTCGATGAGTGGAAAGAGCTCGTTGTGGACCTGAATGGAGGCGATGGAGCCTTCAAGTTCGGTACGATCGGTGTCTTCTACAACAACTCAGACACACATCGGTACAATCCAGACACGGATGGGATCTGGGAGAGGGAGGCCAGCGGGAGGTCCAATGACTATACGCGGGCCGTGATGATTGACTATGATAACGAGACCGACACCGATGACCAGTGGTGGATCGAGTATCGAATCCCCGCAACAGCCTTCCAGTCAGACAACGGAACCCAGCTTCTGGGAAAGGACACGTACTTCCTCCTGTTCTTCAGCACCTCTGCGTCGCTGACCAATCCGCTGCAGAAGGACTGGATGGGCGAGTTCGTCTTCGGGGAACCGCCAAACATAACAGTCATCAAGGTCGCCCAGGAGGAGGTCGTCTCTCCCGGTGACACCATCCATTATACTATCCATTACAACAACACGGGAGACTTCATTTCCAAATATGTGTGGGTGAATGACACGATTCCAGATGGCACCGCATTCGAGAGCTGCTATCCCGACTATGATTCGATGGACGGGAATGTCATCAGATGGTTCTTCGAGGACGTAATGCCCGGGAATCATTCCGTCATGCTGAACGTGACCGTCGATGTGGACATCGGTGATGGCACCATTCTGACGAACTGGGTCTATCTGAACTACACGGATTCCACTGGAGGCCCGCTCGACGAGTCCTGGGACAGCGTCGATGTTCTGGTGACAGGGCCGACGATGGAGTTCTCCAAGTCCGCCAGTTCAGAGTACGCCGATCCAGGAGACACGATAACCTACACTTTGACCTATTCGAACACGGGTGCTGGCACCGCAACGGAGGTCACCATAGTCGACACGATCCCGCCAGAGACCACGTTCGCGGATTCCAATCCAACATACGATGTCGTGAGCGGTGACACCTACACATGGTTCATCGGGACCGTTCCAGGGTACACCACGGGGCATGTCTACCTCAACGTCACCGTGGACGCGTACACCGCGGACGGGACGCTTCTTGTGAACTATGCCACCATGGACTTCAAGGACGTCAATGGCAATCCCCAGGACCAGCTGGATGACTATGCCAACGTGACCGTGACAGCCCCCACAATGACGATATCAAAAGCTGCCGATGTGGAATCCGCAGACCCAGGTGACACGATAGTCTACACGATAACCTATGAGAACACTGGAACCGGGACCGCGACTGATGTCGTGATCGAGGATACCATACCGAGCCACACTACACTTGTGGAGACTGATCCAGCATATGATGAGATTGACGGTGACACAATAACTTGGCTTCTCGGAGATATGTCTGGCGGTGCAAATGGAACGATAACGGTGACGGTCACAGTGGATGCTCAAACCCCCGATGAGACAGTCCTGACAAACCTCGTGACACTCAACTACGATGACGCGAACGGCAATCCATATCCAGAGGAGAGCGACAACGCGATTGTCATCGTGAGCGCGCCCATTGTCACCTTCTCAAAGGTGGCGGATGTGGATTACGCCGACCCCGGGGATACCATAACCTATACGCTCAGTTACTCTAATACGGGAACGGGACTCGCGACGGATGTTGTCGTTGTGGACACCATACCTGCTGAAACCACATTCATGTCATCCGACCCGGCGTACACGTCTCAAGACGGTGACGCATATACATGGTACATAGGAGACCTCTCCTCGGGCAGCTCAGGAACCATAACGATTCAGGTCCAGGTGGATGTGGGAACACCAGACGGGACCGAACTCGTGAACTACGCCACGCTCGACCACAGCGATGCCAATGGGAATCCGTATCCCCAGCTGGAGGACAGCGCGACTACGACCGTTACGGCTCCCATCATGACGGTAGGCAAGGCGGCCGATGTTGGATACGCCGATCCAGGGGATCAGGTCGTCTTCACCATTTCCTTTGAGAACATAGGGAGCGGATGGGCGACCAATGTGGTCGTTGAGGACACCATCCCAGAGCATGTGACCTTCATCAGTTCCGACCCGACCTACACGAGCGTGGACGGGAGAACCTACACATGGGAAATCGGAGATGTTGGACCGAGTTCTGGTGGGTCCATCACAATAACCGTCGAAGTCGATGCCGGAACGTCCGATGAGACAGTGCTCACCAACTACGTCCTACTCCAATATCAGGATAACAACGGGAACCAGATGCCCGATGAGGAGGATACCGCATCGGTGACAGTCACGGCCCCCGTGATGACCTTCAGCAAGTCGGTGGACGTCCAGTACGCTGATCCTGGAGACAGCATAACGTACACCATCAGTTACGAGAATGTGGGAACGGGTGTTGCCACTGATGTCGTCATCGTGGACATCATTCCCGACTTCACGACGTATGTGAGTTCAGACCCTGTGTATGACCAGATGAGCGGTCAGACACTTACCTGGAACGTCGGAACGATCCAGCCCAACGCGGGAGGGACGATCGCCCTCGTCGTGGAGGTCGACGCTGGGACGCCCGATGAGACGGTGCTCACCAACACAGCGACACTGAACTACGATGATGCGAACGGGAACCCGTATCCTGAGATGAGCGACAGCGCAAGCACGACGGTTACCGCGCCCATAATGACGTTGTCCAAGGCGGCGGACGTCCAGTACGCTGACCCTGGAGACAGCATAACGTACACCATAACCTATCACAATGGCGGTACTGGAATTGCCACTGACGTGACCGTTGTGGATAGGATTCCGTCCCAGACGACCTTCCAGAGCGCCTCACCCTCACCAGACGATGAAGATGGCGATGTCCTGACGTGGTTTGTTGGAACGGTGGACCCAGAATCTGGCGGGGCGATCACCGTAACCGTCGCAGTTGATGCCTACACGCCCGACGAGGCCGTGCTGAACAACACGGTCACGCTCGACTACGACGACGCAAATGGCAATCCCTACGACCAGCTTTCCGATTATGCTCTGGTCACAGTAACCGCTCCTGTTATGACCGTGAGCAAGGTCGCCAATGTGCAGTACGCGGATCCTGGCGACACGATAATGTATACGATCACTTACACCAACTCAGGGACTGGATATGCCACCAACGTTGTGATTGAGGATACAATCCCACCGGAAACGACATTCCAGGACTCCAATCCCGCCTACACGTCCAAGAGCGGGGACACCTACATATGGGAGATCGGAACCGTCGCTCCTGCCACTACGGGATACATCTACATCAATGTGACAGTCGACCCAGGAACTCCAGACGAGACAGTACTGACGAACTCCGTCACGCTGAACTATGATGACAACAATGGTAACGACCAACCGGAGGAGGAGGATAGCGTCGATGTCATAGTTACCGCTCCCATAATGACCGTGAGCAAGGTAGCGGACGTGACGACCGCCGACCCTGGTGACCTTATAAACTACACGATTTCGTACGAGAACACCGGGACCGGCGACGCAACCAACGTTACGATAGCGGACACGATTCCGGGGGAAACGACCTTCGTGGATTCAAATCCCGACTACACCTCGCAGAGCGGGGACGTCTTCACATGGGAGATTGGCGATGTTGGTGCGGGCGAGAGCGGGTCGGTAACGATGACCGTTCAAGTCGACGCCGGAACACCTGACGGCACCGTGCTGACAAACACAGTGGTCCTGAGCTATGACGACGCGAACGGAAATCCCCTTCCAGATGAGTCCGACAGTGTCGACGTCACTGTTACTGCCCCTATTATGACCATTGCCAAGAGCGCGGATGTCAGCACTGCCGACCCAGGGGATTCCATCACATACACGATAACATACGAGAACACTGGAAGCGGTCAGGCCACAGATGTCGAGATCAAGGACACCATACCCGCTGACACGACCTTCGATTCCTCTAATCCTTCCTACGACGATGTGCAGGGGGACACATACGTCTGGAACATAGGGGATGTTGGTCCCTACAGCGGTGGAACAATCACACTTGTGGTTGCCGTCGATGTTGGAACGCCTGACGGGACCGTTCTCACGAACGGCGTGACGCTGGACTACAGCGATGCCAACGGAAACCCATACCCACAGGAGAGCGATTCCGTTGATGTTACCGTGACCGCTCCGGTGATGACATTCAGCAAGTCCGCAGACGTCAATTCCGCTGATCCCGGAGACACGATAGTCTATGCCCTTTCCTATGAGAACACTGGAAGCGGCGAAGCGACACTCGTCGTCGTTGAGGACACCATCCCGTCCGATGTGACATTCGTGAGCTCCGATCCGTCCTATGATGATGTGAGCGGGGACACGTACACGTGGAACATCGGAACCGTGGGAGCCTACTCCAGCGGGTCCATCACAATAACAGTCACCGTGAACGTGGGTGTGGACGACGGCACACTCCTACACAATGTCGCCACTCTCGATTATGCGGATGCGAATGGCAACTACTATCCACAGTTGAGCGACTACGCGGATGTCACCGTCACTGCTCCTGTAATGACGTTCAGCAAGACGGCGGATGTCACGACAGCTGATCCGGGGGATACGATCGTCTACACATTGGACTATGAGAACGCGGGAAGTGGCGAAGCCACTCAGGTCGTTGTAATCGACACCATCCCGTCCGATGTGACATTCGTGAGCTCCGATCCGTCCTATGATGATGTGAGCGGGGACACGTACACGTGGAACATCGGAACCGTGGGAGCCTACTCCAGCGGAACGATAACCATCACGGTTACCGTGAACGTAGGCGTTGCCGACGGAACCCTTCTTCACAACACTGCAACTCTGGACTACGCGGATGCAAACGGCAACGCATACGACCAGCTGAGCGACCATGCGGATGTTACCGTGACCGCGCCAATCATGACGGTTCAAAAGTCCGCAGACGTTACGACGGCTGACCCGAGCGACCATATCACTTACACGATCAGCTACAAGAATTCCGGCTCCGGAGAGGCGACAGATGTTGTCATGGTGGACACGATTCCCGCCGAGACCACATTCATAAGCTCGGACCCGGACTTCGATACACAGAATGGCGATTCCTACACGTGGAATTTCGCATCCGTTCCTGGCGGTTCGAGCGGGACAATTACTATAGTCGTGCAGGTGGATGCCTACACCCCTGACGGAACGGTCTTGACGAATGGCGTGACACTTGACTATCATGACGCCAATGGAAATCCATATCCGCAGGAGTTAGACACGGCGGATGTCACTGTCACTGCTCCTGTAATGTCCTTCAGCAAGACCGCAGACGTTAGCGAAGCCGACCCTGGAGACACAATCGTGTACACACTGACATACACCAATAATGGGAGCGGTATTGCCACGGACGTGGTTGTAATCGACACCATCCCGTCCGATGTGACATTCGTGAGCTCCGATCCGTCCTATGATGATGTGAGCGGGGACACGTACACGTGGAACATCGGAACCGTGGGAGCCTACTCCAGCGGAACGATAACCATCACCGTAACCGTGGATGCTGGAACGGCTGACGGAACACTTCTCCATAACACGGCCACGCTTGACTACGATGATGCAAACGGGAATCCCTATCCCCAGTTGACAGATCACGCGGATGTCACTGTCACCGCGCCTGTGTTGAATGTCACGAAGACAGCCGATGTGTCAACCGCGGATCCCGATGACGAGGTAACATACACCATCGTATTCGAGAACTCGGGAACGGGCAACGCTACGGATGTCTGGATAAATGACACGATTCCTTCGGATACGACTCTTGTGAGCACGTCTCCATCATATGATTTCAGCAATGGTGATACCTACAGGTGGTTCTACGACCTCGTGGAAGGTGGAACGACGGTCACGATCACGATCGTTGTCAAGGTCGATGTTGGTACACCTGACGAGACACTTCTCCACAACTACGTGACTCTGGACTATTCTGATGACAATGGCAATCCTTTGGCCAGGGAATCCGCTTATGCGGATGTTGTCGTCACGGCACCGATCCTGTCCATAACCAAGATGGCTGACGTATCGACTGCCGATCCTGGCGATACCATAGTCTACACGATCGACTACGACAACAGCGGAACAGGATGGGCAAGCGGTGTCTATGTGAATGACACCATACCTGCGGACACGACATTCGTGAGTTCCAATCCAGGCTACACATCGAATGTCGGAGACCTCTACGTGTTCCTCATCGGTGATGTGGCACCAAATGGAAACGGAACGATAACCATCACGGTCACAGTAGACGTCGGAACACCCGACGAGACACTCCTACACAATGTCGCAACTCTTGACTACGCAGATGCGAATGGCAACTACTATCCACAATTGAGCGCCTACGCGGATGTCATCGTCACGGCACCGATCCTCTTTCTCACGAAGACGGCTGACGTATCGACTGCCGATCCTGGCGATACCATTGTCTAC
>JBHIBK010000015.1:0-13726 GCA_046759065.1 Thermoplasmata archaeon
GAAGTTAACCTTGTTTAAGGTTAACCGTTCGTTGAATTCGGCCGATGATCTTTGGTCAGATTCGCCTGAGATAGTATGAAGAAGATTAACCTTGTTTGAGGTTAACTTTTTATCCTCCCGCGAGACTGGTATGATGGTGACATCATGCAGGTCGGTTGTGGTCAAACTGTGAAGAGGATAAGGGGAAATCGATACCTCTACTTCTGGTGGTACGAGCAGGATAATGGCAGAAGCGTTCAAAGATACGCCTATGTCGGCAGGGAGGACGATCCTGAGGCGAGAAGGAAAGCAAGAAGGATGTCGCTTGACCACTGCTCCAAATCGAGGGAGAGGCTCAGCGAGATCATAGAAACCTTGGGCGGGAGAAGTTAACCTTGTTCATGGTTAACCATCCAGCGGGTGGCCAGGGCAGATCCTCCTCGATTCCACGGGGATGCGAGGAACGGTCCCTACGGCGGCAGCCCCTCACCCGTCCATATCTCGAAAGGGTTTTCTAGCGGCCCGCAGATGGAACCTCGTGCTCAGAATACGCCCTTCCGAGATACCACACGTGTTCACGGATGGATCGGGACTACATACACTCAACCTCGTACCCGGACAAGCGGTATACGGCGAGAAGCTGACCACTCAGGAAGGAGTTGAATACAGGTTCTGGAATCCTAGGAAGAGCAAGTTGGCTGCACTTATCCTCAAGGGATGCGAGGTTTTTCCCTTCACGGAACAGTCGACCGTTCTCTATCTCGGAGCCGCGAGCGGGACCACAGCAAGCCATGTCTCCGATATCTGCTCATGTGGGATGGTCTACTGTGTGGAGGTCTCTCCCCGCCCCTTTCGAAACCTCATCTCCATTAGCGAGTCAAGAGAGAACATGATGCCCCTTCTCGCTGATGCGAATAGACCCGAGGAGTACCAGAGGATCGTTGGGAGAGCGGACATACTCTATCAGGACATAGCCCAGAGGAATCAGGCCGAGATATTCCTCAAGAACATTCGATTCGTCAATGAGGACGGCTACGCTATCCTCATGCTCAAGGCCAGGAGCGTGGATGTGACGCAAAGGCCCGAAAGGGTCTACCGGGCGGTGGAGGATGAGCTTTCCCGCTCGGACGTGAACATACTGCAGAGGGTCAACTTGGAGCCTTTCGAGAAGGATCACGCTGCCTTCATAACTCAAGAATGACGCGACTGGCCATCTGCACCAATCTTAAATAGTAGATGCATCATTGGGAGAATCTCCGAGGTTTCAGATGGCCAGAATGCACGCAAAGAAGAAGGGAAAAGCCTCCTCAACGAGGCCCTACAGGACCAAGAATCCGGAATGGGTTCAATCCAAGCCGAAGGAGGTAGGGAACCTCGTAACCAAATACGCGAAGGAGGGTCTATCGAGCGCGGTCATTGGTCAGCGTCTTAGAGACCAACACGGGATTCCCAACATCCGCCTGGCCACTGGAAAGAGCGTCACCCAAATCCTTAGGGACAACAAGCTTCAACCGTCCATACCGGAGGACCTGACCAACCTCATGAGGAAGGCGGTGCAACTAAACGCGCATCTGAAGTCCAATCCCAAGGACCTGCACAACAAGAGAGGGCTGCATCTCATCGAGTCCAAGATCAGGAGAATCGCGAAGTACTACATCAGGATTGGAGTGATGCCAAAGGGGTGGAAATACTCCATTGAAACGGCTGAGCTTCAAGTGAAGTGAGGCCATGCCTCTGAAACTCCCTGAGGACCTTCTTGGGAAGCTTGGTAACGCGGCGGACGCACTCTCCGCGGCCTCGAGGGTCAGAGTGGTTTCCCATTACGATGGCGACGGACTGTGTGCCGCTGGCATTCTGGCAAAAGCCCTCCACCGCAAGGATTTGAGCTTCCAGGTGAGCACGACCCGCGCATTGGATCAAGATTTCCTGGATAACCTGGAGGGGGACGAGGACGTCCTCTTGATGGCCGACATGGGTAGCAATCGCATCCAATTCCTTGAGAAGATGGACCTCCAAGTGATAATCCTGGATCACCATCAGCCCGAGCACGACAGCGACGAAGTGATTCACATAAACTCACACCTCCACGGAATCGACGGGACGAAGGGTGCATGTGCCTCCACTCTGTCCTTCGCTCTGGCGACCGTTATGGATGATGTGAACTGGGATCTCACGGGCATAGCACTGGCGGGAGCCGTTGCGGACAGGCAGCATCCAGGCGGTCTCGAAGGTCTCAACCTGTCCATCGCAACGGAGGCCTCGGAGAGGGTGGGGATGAGAATCGAGAGAACACACACGTTCCTTGGCGATGACCTTGCCGAAGCGCTTTCGCTCTCCATCAATCCCTACATCGTTGGCATCTCAGGCGACATCGATGGAGCCAGGTCCTTCCTGTCAGGACTCGGCATCTCCCCCGACCTGCCCGTTGATGAGCTGAAGGGAGAGCAGAGGACAAAGCTGGTATCCGCCGTATCGCTGAAGCTGCTCGAGCAAGGCGTCACAGCCGAGCACGTGAAGGGGACGATCGAGGAAGGTTACTGGGACGCATCCCGCGAGACCTATGCGAATTGGATTGCAGCCTATGTGAACTCATGCGGAAGGCTTGGAATGGACGGTGTGGGAATCGCCATATGCCTTGGCGACCCGTCCGCGCTCGATGAGGGGAAGAAGCTCAGGAATGACTTCCTGAACCAGGTTCTCGGTGGCCTCGACAGGGTCAGGGACGAGGGGGCGTT
Organism: Thermoplasmata archaeon; assembly: GCA_046759065.1. Lineage (GTDB taxonomy): Archaea > Thermoplasmatota > Thermoplasmata > RBG-16-68-12 > JAGMCJ01 > JAGMCJ01. The sequence continues at coordinate 2,715 of JBHIBK010000015.1, forward strand.
CGAGAAGAACCACATCCAGTTCTTCTACGTGGATAACCCATCTTTCGCGGGCACGATCGGCGGGGTGGCAATGAGATACATTCTCAGTCCTGATTTCGCCACCGTAGCTCTTTCCGTTCTCACCCAGAAGACGCGCGTCTCCGGGAGGGCGACCAAGGAACTAGTGAGCAGGGGCGTTAACCTCGCCGATGCATTCAAGGAATCCGCAGAAGTGCTCGGCGGAGCCGGCGGTGGCCACTCCATCGCCGCGGGCGCGTCCATCCCAAAGGGGAAGGAGGAGAAATTCCTCGAATACGTGGACAACACAATCGAGGTGCAGCTGGAGGGCTAGGTGCCAAAGCTCGCCCGCTCAGAGACGAGTTGCCACGTCGCTTTTCTCGGGTAGTAATTCCAAGTCGCCTCGAAGACCAAGCTGGATCCCTCATTGACCCCCGCTGGATGCTGCTCCCAATCCCATCCGAAGACCATGCAAGGTATCTCATATCCATCCGCAGCGAGGTCGAAGACCGTGCCTATTGTCTGGGAACTCGCATTTCTCAGCACACGGATGTTCTGAACCGTTCCGTGAACGCGGACCGTCTCCTCCGCGAAGACCTCAGGCATCTCGGCCAGAACTCCTGGCGGTATCGAATCATTCATCGACTTCTTCAGTATTCGGATGCTAGTGGGAGATGTGACGAATATCTCCAGCTCTCCCGCATACATCTGAACCTCGCCCTTCACGGTGACGAAGGCACCAGGAATTAGGTCCTTTTCGCTCGGAGATCTCTCTTCTGGGACGTACACGCGGATGTGATGTTCCCCGTCCGTCAGGACGAGGTTTAGATCTCCTCTCGAATTCATCCAGGCCTTCACGACCATGCCATCTGTGGAGACGAGTGAGCCAACATCCTCGGGACCGATCTCTCCTATCTCCCTGCTTGCCGGCTCCAGCGAGAGCGAATAAACGAAGAGGCCAACGGCCCCAACGAGGGACACGGTGACCAGCAGACCCAGCAGTCTATTCCCTTCCACATCGAGAATAACGCACGTTTGGGAAATAAAGATTGCTCAGTATTTGTCAAGGAGTTTCGTCAACTTGGAGGCATCCAGTCCCCTTTCCACCGATGGGGTCTCGATGATCTGAAGGTCTCTCTCGAGGAGGGCGAGCTCCTTCCCCTCCAAGGTGTCTGGACAGACCGGCAACAGGACAATTGCCTCGCTCTGCATCACGAACTCGTTCAGATTCTCAACGAAAAGGAGCGATTGGAGGAATCCGTTGTTGATCATGAGATACTCGAAACCATCGAAGAGGACGATGCACTCACCATGGTCCTTGATGAATTTGCTGATCACCTTGAGAAGAGTTCCCAGAGCAGTCGGGTCGTGGTAATCCTCTCCAGGGGTATGACACAGCCATATTATCCGGACATCCCCGAGGCCGTAGTCCTTTCGCGCCCTCTCTGGGTGCAAGCGCGTAACGCAGAGGCCCATCGTGCCGTTCTCCATGACCATCTTGAATATTCTGAAGCTGATCTCTGGCTTCCTCTCCTTCACGAGATAACAGAGGCCACCCGCCACATCATAGGGTCTCTTCATCTCAAGGCCTCATCCCGCTTTCCAGTCTCTCCTCCAGGACCTTGGCGGGAATCTCTGGAAGAGATATCATCGTCGTTTTCCCCACCATTCCCTCCTTGGACACCTTCGCGTCTATCAGGCCAAGAGCGTCGAGGTCCTTCAGGTATTTCCAGAACTGCGTATGTCCGCGCCTTCTCTCTCCGAACTCCTCGCACGCGATCGCGTAACCATCCTCGGCCTCCCCCGTGGTGATGTATGCTTCCCTCCTCATCCTTCTCGCTATTCCCAGCAGAACGAGCTTCTTGTGCGGGTCCAGCTCCTCGATCTTGCTCTCCGTCACCGTGGAGTAGGTCTCAGCTTTCGCGGACCGCACGTTCTCCGGCGTCACTTCGCTAGACCCCTCCTCATCCGCCAACATTCCAGCCTTCTCCAAGAGCTCAATCGCGTATCTCGCATCACCCCACTCCGATGCTATATCGGCTATGAGGCTGACTGACTGCTCCTCCACGGTCCCAGGATGAAAGGCGAGTTCCACCCTGTCTCCAATTATATCGCCGAGCTCGTTTGCCGCGTATTTCCCGAACTCGATGATGTTGGTCCTTTTGAACGTGGACAGGGACGGTACGTCCATTAAGTCCAGGATGTATTTCTGGGAAATGAGAATCATGGAGACCGACGATTTCTGGCCTACAGACTCCTCATCGAAACGCGAGAGGCTGTATATCAGGTCCGAACCGCTCTTCTTCAGGAGGACATCCGCCTCATCGAGGACGACCAGGAGATGGGCCTTCCTCTTCTGGATGTGCCTTCTCAAGATCTGAAGCATCTCAGTTATGCTGAACCCCCTGTCCGGAAACCGCTCATCGAAATGCGTCAGAGTCCTTAGGAGAACGGCAGAGTCCGTGTTTCTCTGCCTGCAATTCACTATCACATACTCCAAGTTCTTCCCCTTCGAGTTCGCGTACTTCTGGAAATCGATGCAGAATCTCTTGGCAAGATGTGTCTTCCCCGTTCCAACGCTTCCCGTGAGAAAGGCATTCTGTGTGATGTTCGATTCGATGATGGGCCTGAAAAGGGTGAAGAGCCGCTTAGTCTGCTTCTCTCTATGGACCAATCTCTCTGGTAGGTACTCGAAGGACAGTTTGCTCATGTCCTTGAACAGGCTGGACCTTCCCTCCGGAAACATCAGATAATAATGGCACTGCGATTTAATAAAGGCTTTTGCTCAGAATGGCCGATACCCCTGCGCTCAGCCATCATGGTAGTGCGTCTCGACCGCGCTCCTGAATCCGCCAGTCGCCTCGGGAAGACTCACCCAGCCATCCTACGGTCTCGGTTGAATGATTATCGGGTTCCCGCCGTCCGTGATGATGATGTACTGGATGTTGCTGTCCGGGTTCGTTAGTGCCTGAATGTAGAGAAGGGTAAGGTAGCCCTCGGTCACGTTGACCAGATTGGGGTCCGAGATTTGCAGCTGTTCCATGACCATTCTCACGGCCTCGGCGGTTCCATTTGCCTTTATCACCGTCGCGTTCCTGATGCCTTCCGCCTCGAGAATGGCCTTCAGCCTCTCCGCGTCCGCGTTTATGATGGTGACGTTCCTGTTGAACTCTGCCGTAATCACCTTCTGCTCCGCCGCCTTCTTCTCCTCGATGGCTATGTCGAGTGTCGTGGGAAGGTCTATCGATCTTATCAGGAAGTCCTCCACGACCACATCGTACGTCCCTAGTTCCTGCTCAATCTGCACTCGCGTCTCCTCCTCGACGATCATCCTTCCTTCTCCGCCGATGTACTCTCCCGTGTAGTTGCTCGCCACGTTCCTCGGCACGTTCCTGAGGTACCTGTCCACTATGTCGAGTATGTCCCCTCTCTCTATCCTGACGTCGGCGACCCGATCAGGGGACATCCTCCACACGAGCGAGACGTCAACTCCTATGTCCAGGTTGTCGGACGACCTCACTGTCAGTGAACTTCCTTGTGATGCGCTCATGTCTCGGACCTGGGTGTTGTAGCGGATGATCTCGATGTTGCACAAGGCGTAGTACGGATTCCAGTGCCATCCCTCCGATATCTCGTTCCTGTCAGGTCCCGCTGGTGCCTCCACGATGACCGCCTTGTGCCCGGCGGGGACATTCACAAAACCCTTCGCGAGCATGAAGAGAACAAGCAGGAGGATCAAACCCACGAACGCGAGCTTGAGAATGGACAATCCTGCTCCCTCCCCTCCACCGAACAGGCGCTTTAGTACCTCGCCTGCATCTTTCTTCGATTCCTCATTTTCAGTCATGACTACCCTCTCTAGGTCAAAGGACGAACTCTCGATAAATAGGTTTCCGCGTGCTACTTCCTCTCATTCCTTATGAAACCAGAGCAAGGTACTACCTCAACCTCCTTCTCTTCCAACTTGTCAACGAGGAGATTCAGCCCTATGGAATCGGAGGCCATGTGGCCCGCGACCACAAACTTCATATGATATTTCTTTACTTCCTCCAAATGATCGTCAGGTATGTGCATGCCCACCAAGGTCCCCACACCGGCCTGGGACATCTCCCTGTAGACCTCCTTTCCCGGCATCGTCCCTCCAGTGAACTTGACGATGACCTTCCCGGCCTTGTCCTCCTTCGCACCGATAATGAGCTTGGGCCCAGCATGATCCTTGACCGCCTCCCTGTACTCTGGGACCTTCTTCAGCTCCTTTATCACATCACCGACCGTCTCTGGCTTCTTCCTCTTCATCAACCTCTGAACGAATTTGTATCCCAAGTTATCGCACGGCGTATGCACGGTCATGAAGGGAATATCGAATATCCTGCTGGCGTCCACTGGCTGGTTGTGATTCGCGGGCATGAGGCGTCTCTCCACTTCCCTTATCCTTTCCCGCATGACGCCCTCTGCGATGTTTATCGGAACGCCCAAGCTCCTCATCCACTCCTCCTGAAGGTGCATGACGTCGTGAAGCTCTGCCAGAGCCCGCCCCCTCGGATGGTGACCGAGAATGAGGTCTATCTTCTTACCTTTGTCCTCTAGGCGGTCCGCGATGATTACTTCTCCGCAGGTGATATCGATGCCCGCCAGAACTCTCTTGACCTCTCTGTTCCCGCCACCGTAGAGTATCCTCGTGTCAGAATAGGGATTTTTCAGCTTCTCCAGATCGAAATCCTCTTTCTCCTCCTCATTCATCTTGTCGAATTTCTCCCTCCCCCTCTTCAGCTCCCCTTGCACAAATTTCCTGCCTCTGGGATCGGCCCCCATGCCCATCCCCAGTGCCAGTTGGTATATTTCCTTGACCTTCATGATGCTGGCCACGCCACGTAGGTATTTAACGTATGCGGAAAAGATTTAATCTAAGAGGGGGATAGGGAGCAGCATGGCAGAGGAGAGCATCTTGGAACCTTTCATCAAGGCATCCGGTGGAGTGCTTAGGTCCGAGGACATAGTCATCGAGGCAGTAAGGGACCTCATAAAGGATGAGATCAAGAGGTACATAAGGGCCAAGCTTGACACGAATCCGGAGCTGAAGCAAGAAGTCAAGGATGCCGTATCTGACTATCTGGAGGCCAAAGTGAAGGAGGGATACGCTCTCGTGAAGATAGCAAAATGCGGTGCAAAGCTTGGCTTGGAGCTCGTTCCAGACAAATTGAAGGGCGAGATGGCAAGGGAGTTCATCGCCATTTTTGAGAAGGAGATCGGTGCCGTCATCGACAAGACAGTCTGAACCATGCAGGTTCTTCAAGGGCCAAACGGAGCTGAATGTCGAAACTTTTATTAGCAAACCCTCTGATTAGCACGCAGCTTCCTGGGGAGCGTTTCATGGTATTCGATGCAGAGGACAAACTATCGAAGATGAAGGTCAAAAACCTTAGAGAACTCGCCAAGAAGCATTCCATTTCGTTGAAGGGTCTGAGAAAGAAAGTGGACATCGTATCGGCAATCGCTGAGGTAGACGACATTGAGACCCTTCTCAAGAAGGAGGAAGTGGAGGAGCTCGAGAGAGCCGAGGAGGAAGTTTCCGAGATCGGCGAGGAGATCAAGGAAACCATAGAAGAGATTGCCAAGCTCCCTCCGTTGGAAGATGAGGAAGCCGACCCCATTATCATCGAGGGGAAGAACGTCGATGTGGACTTCCGCAAAGTGGAGGAGCTTGTTGATCGGGCCAGGATGAGATATGAGGAGGGCAGTTACGCGAAATCGCTCTCTCTGGCCAAGGAAGCACTAGCCAATGTTGACGACCCGCTAAGAAACCTCCAGAGATACGCACACAGCTACGCGCTCCTCTCCGCCGAGGGCCTATTGAGGGAATGCGGCAAGGCAGATGAGGACGTTGAGAAGGCCATATCTGTCATCATGAGGGCAAAGAAGGCGTATGCCGATGGCACGATTTTCGATGATGAGACCATCCTGAAGAGGGTCGACAAGGCGACGAAGAAGCTGTATGTAGCGGATGTTCAGAGGGCAAAGGAAACCTTTCTTTCAACCAGACGATTCGTATTCGACGTTGCCGACCTGGGTGCAGACATCTCCAAGGCGAGGGACATGATTCGGAGGGCCGAGGACGCCCTGGAAGGTGGGAACTATACCACCAGCCTGAAACGCCTGGCGGCTGCCGAGAAGCTGGCAAGGGAGGCAAAGAAGACCAGGATTGAGGTGATAAAGAAGGCCATACCGGCGACGAAGGCGATAGTGGAAGAGGCGGAGCACGTTGGAGCCGATGTGGTTGAGGCCGAGAAGTACCTCAAGCAGGCCAAGATCGCTCTTAGGAATAAGGACTACATACTCTGCAACGAGCTCACCAAGAGGGCAGAGCACGCCGCGATGCAGGTCCAGCACCGCCAGATACAGAAAGCCATGGAGCTGAGGAAGAGGCAGGTGGAGAACGCTCAGAGGATCATAATGAGGGTCGAGCCCATCATTTTCGAGGCGGAAGAGTACCGCATAGACATACATGAGGTCAAGGCGATTCTTGAGAAGGCGAAGGAAATCTTGGCTCAGGGCGACTATGTGAACGGTACCTATTTCGCAAAGGAGGCAGAGGAGCTCGCCAGACGCTTGTCCCCGAGATTGGAGGAGGAAAGGAGAAAGCGAGGGATAGCAAAGCCCACAGAGGGCATATGCGGAGCCTGCGGGTCAAGGAATCTGGAGTTCTATGACAACGGATGGGGAAAGTGTGCGGAATGCAGTAGGGCGTTCCAATGGAGCGCCAAGAAGGAACGATTCAAGGACAGGTTGAAAGGGATATTCAAACCTTGATTACGTCAGCGACGATTTCTGAACCGCTCTAATTACATCCCCACGCGTCACTATTCCGACAAGCAGACTTTCGTCCACGATTGGAATCCTGTTCACGTCACTCTCAACCATCCTCTGAATGACCTCCTCAAGCTCGTCCTCCGGCCCAGCCGTAATCACATTTCTAGTCATGGCATCCCTGACTCGTGCGTTCGTTATCTCCTCGAAAGCCTCTACCGCCTCCCTCTTCTTTATTATCTCCACAAAGCTGATGCCGATTATCGTCTCTGGGGGCACTCTCATCTTGAGCTCCTTGTAGTGTGTCTTGAGCGAGTTGAGGATGTCCGTTTCCGTCATGATTCCAATGACACGTCCTTGATTATCAACAACTGGACAGCCACTGATTCTATGCTTCGCGAATTTCTCAACCGCGTCCGCCACCGTCTCCTCGGGACGAAGGACAACAGTGTCTGCGACCATCATCTCCTTGACCTTCACTTTTCGTGACATGAAGCCCGCCGATTAATAATGTTTCTCATGAGGGCTTTTATGCAAGTCCGGCTTACCTGTTAACGATGAACCGACAGGACATCTTGTCTGACAAGGTCAAGGACATCTCTATCCGAAAGGGCATGAGCATGAGCGACCTAATGGACGAAATGAAGGCCTCCGGGGGATTTACCGCGAGGAAACTTGCGGAAGGAATTGGCATCCTTCAGGGGATGGTTGAGGACAAGGACTGCGTTAGGTTTCTATCGTTTCCAGCATGTATCGTTGCCACAGGGACAAGGGGAGTGATAAGGGATACGCTCAGGCTCGGATGGTTTGATGTCGTCTTGACCACGTGCGGGGCCGTTGACCACGACCTCGCAAGGTGCTGGGCAGATTACTACCATGGCAGCTTCGACATGGATGATGCTCTTCTTCACCGAGAGAACGTAAACAGGCTCGGAAACATCCTCGTTCCAAACGAGAGCTACGGAAGGATTCTCGAGGAAAGAATTCAACCAGTCCTGCAGCGCATTTGGGACGATGGTGTCAGGAAGATATCGACGAGGGACCTTCTCTGGAGATTCGGCTCGAGTCTGAAGGACGAAGACTCCATTCTCCATTGGGCCGCCAAAAAGGAGATCCCGGTAATCGTTCCTGGAATCACCGATGGTGCCTTCGGCTATCAGGCATGGAGCTTCTGGCAAGAGCACAAGGACCTGTCGATCGACCTGTTTCAGGACGAGAAGGAACTGAGCGACATCGTCTTCCAGGCGGAAAGAACTGGAGCTCTGATTATCGGAGGAGGGATATCGAAACATCATACGATGTGGTGGAATCAGTTCAAGGGAGGTCTGGACTACGCCGTCTACGTGACGACTGCCGTTGAGTACGACGGGAGCCTTTCAGGAGCTCGGATCAGAGAGGGCATATCCTGGGGGAAAGTGGCAGAAAGGGCTAGAAGGGTCACGATCGATGGTGATGCCACAGTCATCCTTCCTATAATGCTGGCCTGTCTCCTTGAGAGGATCGATGGTATATGATTTGATACTGGCCGTCCAGCCAGTTTGTTATCATCTTTGAAAACTGGAAAGAAAGAGATATGATTGGAAAAACCGCTCTTGTTCTGGGAGTATGAACTTCGATTACGAGAGCTTCCCAGGGTTCGGGTTCATCGAGCAAGACATCGATGACAGCATCAAGCTGCAGATGCTTTTTGCTGAGCTGAATCGATTGGAGAGGACAATGGAGATTCACGGGACTCCATTTGTGTTTGTGGACGACGAGAAGATCCGATTCTGCGTAGATTCCGGAAAGAAGAGATTCGAGGGGCACAAGAGCTGGCTCAAGGACATCATTTGCGAGGGATCCTTGGACAATCCGGGTCTCAGCAACAGAACAGAGCTTCTGCGGTCGATTCTTGACTGCATCTCAAAGGAGGATGTCCATCCCTATGTTCTGTTCGTACTCGCCCAGATAATTGCGATTAAGGGCGTCAAATCCTTCTGTGGCGGGGCCTGGGCGATTTGGTGAGCCTTTCACGGGACGAGTGAACAATATCATTTTTGACAAGCACGAAAAAAACCATTTAAGTCCCCACTCGAGTTCCTGCCTAGTGAGGTCCTATCTTGGAACTGGACAGGATGAAGGTCAAGCTTTGCCTGATTGGTGACAGAGCGGTGGGAAAGACGAGCCTCATCCAAAGGTTCGTGCTTGATCATTTCAGTGAGGAATACCGCCAGACGATGGGTGCAAAGGTGTTCAAGACGGTGGTCCTGCTGCCGCTGGAGCTTCGCAAGAAGATGATGAGAGTAGACATGACTCTTTGGGACATCATGGGAGGCAAACACCTCTCAGAACTCACGAAGGAGGCAAATCTCCGAGGAGTTCAGGGTCTGCTGGTCGTCTGTGACGTGACGCGAAGAAGTACCGTAGAGAGTCTGGACCAATGGATCAACATGGCTCAAAGACCAGTCACGGACCTACCTATGTACATCATAGCGAACAAGAGCGACCTTGCCGACCAGGTCGAGGTTGCTGAGGACGATGTGTTCCGCCTCGGCAGTGCCTTCTCTTCTCCGATTATGATGACAAGCGCGAAGACTGGAGCCAACGTTCAGCGGGCCTTTGAATTCCTTGCCAAGACGATCGTTGAAAAGGAACTGGGTCCCGACATCGATTTCCTTGTCGAGGAGAGATTCGGTCACTCGAGCAGCTCCGTCAGCGACACCACAAAGCTTATTAGCGTATGAACCTGAATCACAGAGTGTGGAACGCGAGATCGAGCCAGCGGAGAAGACCACGCTTCGAGACGTGGGAAATGGTTTCATTGTCCTGGGCCTCTTGCTTCTTGCGATATACTTCGCTCTTCTGATTCTCGCATTCTCCGTATACGCTGAAGAAGGTTGGAAGGTTTGGACCTATCCCTCCATGTTCGGCACCGCAACTGCTGTGGTCATTGTATTGCTTTTCGTAGGATCCCTCCTCAGATACCTCCCATCATATCCTCAGGGAGTCGAAGAAGTGGACTCGGGGGAGGAACAGAGCAGTCCATAGATATCGTATTCCCGGAGGAGCTCCCATCAGTGATAAAGACGGTCCAATCGCAAAAGCAACCTGTTGAGTAGGCCAGTCCTTCGGATCAGACCTCTGGCCAATCTGTGAGACCACGTGCTAGGTTTGGTGAAAGGACAGTAGGTGATGCAGTTGGAGCAATCCGTGCCGTTGTTGCACCAGAATTCATAGCAGCGGTCGACGTCCACGTACCACTTCTCGATTCCGGGGTTGTTGGAGACCGAGAACGTTCTCCCGCTCGGATCATCGTCGAAAGAGATGACCTTTGCGGGGCACCTCTCCGCGCATCGTTTGCACATCTTGCAAAACCGTCTGACTCCGAGGTTCACCGGCGGGTCCTGTCGCAGAGGCAGGTCCGTTAGGACCTTTCCTATTCTGACCGCCATACCAAATCTTCCCGAGATTAGCAAACCGTTTCTCGCGAATTCCCCGAGTCCCGCATCTATGGCTAGTGGCACGGACAGCGCCAACTCATTCACGGCCGGATGAGCAGTGTAGCCCAGCTGAGTCACGTACCGCGAAATGCTCTCCGATATGGTTCTGCAGCGCGAATACGCCAGTCCTACCGCTATGGAGGCAGGCACCCTGGGTGATTCTGCGAGCATCCGCTGGTCCATGGGAACGAGGAAGACGATCGCGAACCTGACGGATTCATCAAGAACCAGGGGACTTCCTTCCGTGTCGTGTGAGTACACCCAACCATAGTTCAGGCGGGTGGTTCCTACCTCGCTGGCCCCCAACCCAAGAGCGAACCGCTTGAGGGAATCGGAATTCACTTTCGGGTCTTCGTGGCCTGCTGCTTGACCCGAGATTGGAGTGAATGTGGACAGGCTCCCGCTGGGCCCTATGCCACGCGAGTGCGGTAGCGTATCATGCACAGACCATGCGGCCGACATCGCGGCGTAGTCCTCTTTCGTGAATCCCTTCAACTCCCTTTCCATCTTCGAATCGGCCTTGTCATAGATACCACGGCCGTAGGCAATGAAATCCTTGTCCCAGTTTGCCCGACTGAAGCAGATGTTTTTCTGGGCGAACCTCTTGTAGACGCTTCGGTCCATGACGTAATCTGCCTTGCTCATCTAGGCCTCGGCATCGGCTATATGCGACCATGAGTAAAAACCTTGAGACTGCTGGCACCGTGTCGCCTCTTTCGCGCCAAGAATCGG
>JBHIBK010000016.1:0-13591 GCA_046759065.1 Thermoplasmata archaeon
TCCATCATTCCATTCATCGTGCCATCAGCGTGGTCATTTGAAACGCTCGCCCATTGATTGCCCTGGGTTGCTGCGTACGCTCCAAAGACACTTAGGCCTGCGATTGCGACCAGCAGAATGGCTGCCAAGGTTATTGTTCGCAATTCTATCACCTTATTCGCTTATAAGAAAACGCTTATATTTAAATCTTCGCAAAAGTCTCAAGAATATCCCTAGCGAAGATAGATAATAGGGATATCCCAGATGCCTATTCATTCTACAGCTTCACTCAAGATTGAAAGTTCTTGGTGCCTGTAAGCGTCATGTCAAGACTACAAGGTTCTCAAAAACAACTTCACACAAAGAGCAAGGTCGGAAGTCTGTTTGTCATCGGCCTTCTTCAAGTGCTCTCTGAAGGTGGGATCTGAGGTATCTTTCTCGCTCGCTATTGCCTCCATCTTGATCTTCCTTGGAATTCGATAGTTTCCGAGCTCAAACACAGCTAGTTTGACATCCTTTTGCTTCACCAAATGTATCCATTTGAGACCGTTGAAATTGTCGTGTTTGATGGTTTGCTACCTTTGCTCGCCCGATTTCTCTTCTCTAGTGTGACAAGAATCACAGACTCTCGACGTGCTTGATAATGGACTACGCCATTTCTGGCCCTCGCATCCTTGCCAGTCCAGATGGGTTATCCAGATGAGGCAAGAATTGCCCCCATAAAAACCTTAAATATCCTCGAGCACGATAGACTTCCGAAGAAGCCGAGGTGACAGAGCGGCAATGTGACCGCCTGCAGAGCGGTTTTGTGGGGGTTCGACTCCCTCCCTCGGCATTTCTTTGGTGACCAGTATGCTCGTCTACAACACATTGACAAGAAAAAAGGAGGAGTTCGTACCTCTCAAAGGCAACAGAGTGACCATGTTCGTGTGCGGCGTCACACCCTACGATTACTCCCACCTAGGCCACGCCAAGACCTACGTCGCGTTCGATGCCATTGCGAGATACCTGAGATACAGGGGGTTCAATGTCCTCTACCTTCAGAACGTCACGGACGTTGATGATCACATCATCGAGAGATCGAAGGAAACAGGCCTCTCGGAGCCGGAGCTTGCCGAGGAGTACTTCAAGCATTTCTTGGAGGACATGGGAGCTCTGGGTGTTGAGAGCGTCAACATCTATGCAAAAGCGACCGAGTTCATGAGCGAGATCATCGAGCAGATAAAGGGTCTCATGGATAAGGGATACGCGTACGAGGTCGACGGGAACGTCTATTTCGAGGTCCGTAAGTTCAAGGACTTCGGGAAGCTCTCCCGCCAAAGACTCGATGAGCTGAGGGCTGGGGCGCGAGTGGAAATTGATGAGAGCAAGCGGAACCCAGAGGACTTCGCCCTGTGGAAGAAGGAGAAGCCTGGGGAGCCCGCCTGGGAAAGCCCCTGGGGATTGGGAAGACCGGGTTGGCACATCGAGGACACCGCGATAGCGATGGCTCACTTCGGGGAGCAGTACGACATACACGGAGGAGCGACGGAGCTGATTTTCCCGCACCACGAATCCGAGATCGCGCAGGCGGAGGCGCTCACGGGCGTCGAGCCGTATGTCAAATACTGGCTGCACACGGGGGTCTTGAACGTCGAGGGGGAGAAGATGGCGAAGTCCCTGGGCAATTTCTGGACCGTCAGGGACGCCCTGAACGAGTACAAACCCGAAGTCCTTCGGTTCTTCCTGCTCCACGCGCACTACAGAAGTCCCATAGATTTCAGCAGGGACCAGCTGGAAGAGGCGAAAAGAAGCTATCAGAGGCTATTGGATTCTCTTTCAGCGGCCAGGCAGCATGTAAATCGAGCGGAAAGCGGGGAGAACGAGGCGGGAAGGAAGTTGGTGGAATCAGCGGAGAGGACGAAAGGGAAATTCGAGGAGGTCATGGACGACGATTTCAACACGCGTGAGGCCATGAGCCTTCTGTTCGAGCTCGCGAGAGAGCTCAACATAGCGGTTGAGAAGAGTGCAGACGGGGATTCGATGGCGAAGGGCCTCGGAACCTTCGAGAGGCTGGCTGACATCCTGGGACTCTTCCCAGCCGAGGGGGCTCGACCTGAGCTAGCGGACAAGATCCTTGCGCTTCTGATCGAGGCAAGAGAGAGGGCGAGATCGAAGAAGGACTTTGAGACAGCGGACTGGATTAGGAGCGAGTTAGGCAAGCTCGGAATACGTCTCGAGGACTCCGAAAAAGGCGTGGTCAAGAAAGCGGAATAATTCCGCTTTTCGAGTGCTTCCAATATTTAAGCTTTTCCAACGAAAAACGCGGCTTAAATGATGCCATCCAGATAGTCCGAAAATCATTATATAGTCGGCGGGTTATAGGGTAAGCGCGGAGAAATGGGATGCACAGGCGTTGAGAAAGGGCTGAGATTTAGATGAAAGAAGAGGCTTCTTACAGAGCGGAGGACATCGTCGTCCTCGAGGGTCTTCAGGCGGTCCGCAGAAGGCCGAGCATGTACATCGGGAGCACCGATGACAGGGGCCTCCATCATCTCGTGTACGAGGTTGTGGACAACAGCATCGATGAGGCCATGGCGGAGACCTGCAAGAACATCGGCGTCCAACTGAACACGGACGGAAGCGTCACCGTCGTCGATGACGGCAGGGGAATTCCAGTGGGTCCACACCCGAAGTTCAAGAAGTCCGCGCTAGAGATTGTGATGACCAAGCTGCATGCTGGCGGGAAATTCGACAGGAAGACGTACAAGGTCTCCGGCGGCCTCCACGGCGTGGGCCTCTCCGTCGTCAACGCCCTCTCTGAATGGCTGGAAGTGAGCGTGTACCGTGACGGAAAGGAGTGGACCCAGAGATACGAGAGAGGGAAACCAATCGGAGATATCAAACCAGTCAGGGATATTGAGGGCACGGGGACCATAGTCACGTTCAAACCGGATTCAGAGATATTCGACCACACGGAGTTCGACTACGAGGCTTTGAGCTCGCGAATGAGGGAGTACGCATTCCTCAACAAGGGCGTGAAAATCATACTGAGACGGCAGGATTCGGAAGAACAGGAGTCCTTCTGCTTCGATGGCGGAGTATCCGAATACGTTCTGTGGATGAACAGGAACAAGAATCCTCTGCATATTGAACCGATCTACCTCGAGGCCGACCGGAAGAGCGTTCATATCGAACTGGCCATGCAGTACACGGACGCCTACTCGGAGAACATCCACACCTTCGCCAACAACATCGCGACGATCGAGGGAGGTACTCATCTTAGCGGCCTCAGGTCCGCTCTCACGAAGACTTTCAATGATCATGCTCGAAAGGAGAAGCTGTTCAAGTCGAAGGACCAGACCCTTCACGGGGAGGACGTGAGGGAGGGATTGACGGCGATCCTGAGCATCAGGCTTCCGGAACCGCAGTTCGAGGGTCAGACGAAGACGAAGCTCGGAAACAGTGAGATAAGGGGACTCGTGGACAGCGTGATATCGGAGAAGCTTGGAGAGTTCCTTCTCGAGAACCCGAAGGTCGCCCAGACGTGCATCCAGAGGTCTCTGCTCGCGTCACAGGCTCGCGAGGCGGCGAGAAAGGCGAGGGAGCTGACGCGAAGAAAGGGACTCCTGGAGGGTCTCAGTCTCCCTGGGAAGCTGGCGGACTGCAGCGAAAGGGACCCTGCTCTGGCCGAGCTGTTTGTCGTGGAAGGAAATTCAGCGGGCGGCAATGCGAAGCAGGGCAGAGACAGGAGATTCCAGGCCATCCTCCCGCTACGTGGAAAGGTCATCAACGTGGAGAAAGCGAGGCTGGACAAGGTCCTGAAGAACAACGAGATCAGGACGCTCATCACCGCCCTCGGCACGAGCATCGGGGACGAGTTCGCGATAGAGAAGCTGAGATATCACAAGGTCATAATCATGACGGATGCGGACGTGGACGGTTCCCACATACGCACGCTTCTGCTGACGTTCTTCTACCGATACATGAAGCCGCTCATAGAGCAGGGTTACGTGTACATCGCGCAGCCGCCTCTCTATGGTCTGAGAAAGGGGAAGACCATTCACTACGTTTACACGGAGGACGACAGAGAGGAGAAACTCGATGAGCTGGGCCGCGGGGTCTCCATCCAGAGGTACAAGGGACTCGGAGAGATGCGTCCGCATCAGCTCTGGGAAACGACGATGGACCCGGAGACGAGGATACTGAAACAGGTGACGATCGAGGATGCCGCCAGGGCGGAGGACATCTTCGTGATTCTGATGGGCGATGCTGTTGAACCGAGGAGGGAGTTCATCCAGACCCATGCCCTCGAAGTCGTGAATCTTGACGTGTAGGTGGTCGATTGGAGGAGGACGCAGAGACCAGGACCGTGAAGAGACCGATAGAGCAGGAGATGGAAAGCTCCTACATCGACTACGCCATGAGCGTAATCATCGGAAGGGCCCTTCCCGATGTCAGGGACGGTCTAAAGCCCGTTCACCGAAGGATTCTGTATGCGATGAAGGACATGGGACTGGACTCATCGAAGCCCCACAGGAAATGCGCCAGGGTCGTTGGGGAGACCCTTGGAAAATACCATCCACACGGAGACCAGGCCATATATGACGCCCTCGTGAGAATGGCACAGGACTTCAGTCTGAGGTACATGCTCGTCGACGGTCACGGCAACTTCGGATCGGTCGACGGGGACGAGGCCGCCGCGATGAGATACACGGAATGCAGGCTGATGAAAATGGCGAATGAGCTTCTGACCGACATAAACAAGGACACCGTGGACTTCGTCGACAATTTCGATGGTTCCCTGAAGGAGCCAAGTGTCTTGCCCGCGAGACTCCCGAACCTCCTGGTCAACGGCTCGAGCGGGATAGCCGTGGGCATGTCCACAAATATGCCCCCGCACAACCTCTCCGAGGTGGTTGACGGTGTAGTGCTCCTGATTGAGAACCCCGACGCGGATGCGAAGGAGCTTCTTGAGGTCATAAAGGGCCCGGATTTCCCCACAGGCGGGACACTCTACGGAACCAGGGGAGTCTGGGAGGCGTATTCCAAGGGAAGGGGGGTCGTCCGTGTCCGCGCAAAGGCGGAGGTCGAGTCTGTCAAGAAGAAGAGATCCATCGTTGTCACTGAAATCCCGTATATGGTCAACAAGTCCTCTCTCCTCGAGAAGATAGCGCACCTAGTCAGGGACAAGAAGATCGATGGAATCGTCGACCTGAGGGACGAGAGCGACAGGGAGGGAATGAGGATCGTGATGGACCTCAGGAGAGACGCCAATGAGGACGTGATCCTGAACCAGCTCTACGCAAGAACCCAGATGCAGTCCACCTTTGGAATCATAAACATCGCTCTCGTCGACGGGGAACCGAAGGTCCTGACGCTCAAGAAGATGCTCCAGTGCTTCATCCAGTTCAGGGAGGAGATAGTCAGGAGACGCACGGAGTACGACCTGAGCAAGGCGAAGAGTAGAGAGCACATCGTCGAGGGTCTGATCACAGCTGTGGACAACCTGGACGATGTCATAGCCCTCATAAGGAAATCGAAGGACGCAGAGGAAGCGAGAAACGGCCTCATCAAGAGATACGAGCTGACCGAGATCCAAGCCAAGGCCGTCCTGGAGATGAGGCTCCAGAAGCTGACGGGGCTGGAGATAGAGAACCTCCGCAATGAGATGGACGAGCTCAAGGAGACGATAGAGGAGTTGGAGAGCATCCTGGCGTCGGAGGAGAGGATCCTCGAGATAATCAAGGACGAGGTTCTGGAGCTCAAGGAGAAGTACGGTGACGAGAGGAAGACCGAGATAGAGACCCACCCGCAGGATCTCGAGATCGAGGATCTCATCCCAGTCGAGGATGTCGTTGTGACTATCACGAACACCGGCTACACAAAACAGCTCCCGCTAGACACATACAGGCAGCAAAGGAGAGGGGGCGTTGGCCTTATCGGCATGGAGACGAAGGAGGAGGACTACGTCGTCGACATGTTCGTTACCTCCACGCACAACTACATTCTCTTCTTCACGAATAAGGGGCGAGTCCACTGGCTGAAGGCTTGGAGACTGCCCAGAGGGGGGAGGCACGCGAGGGGGAAGCCCATAGTGAACCTGCTACCGAGACTGGAAAGTGGAGAGAGCATCAGCGCAATGATACCTATCAAGGAGTTCGACGAGTCCCACTATCTCGTTTTTGCCACACGCAAGGGAAAGATAAAGAAGACGGCGCTGAAGGCCTACAGCAATCCGAGAGTCACGGGAATCTGGGCGATAAAGCTCACGGAGGGCGACAGCGTTGTGGGCGTGAGCCTATCCGACGGAGGCAAGGAAGTCGTGCTCGCCACGAGGCAAGGCAAAGCTGCCAGATTCTCAGAGAAAGACTTCCGCGCTACGGGTAGATACACTATGGGAGTCAAGGGGGTCCGCCTGAAGGGGAACGACAGGGTGGCGAGCCTCGCAGTTGTTGACGAAGATTCCATGCTGCTCACCATCACCGAGAACGGATATGGAAAACGGACTCCGGTGAGATCTTACCGAAGAACGAAGAGAGGCGCGGTGGGAGTGATAACGATAGTCACGAGCAAGAGGAACGGGCCAGTTGTCTGCGCCAAGAAGGTCGACGAGGAGGACGAGCTGATAATCACGAGCGTCAACGGGATGATCATAAGAATCCCTGTCACGGGGATTCGGGTGCAGGGAAGGGCGACCATGGGCGTCAAGATAATGAGGTTGAAGGGGAAGGACAGAGTGGAGGCGGTGGCAAGACTGGTCACCGAGGAGCTCGCCGAGGTGGAGGAGGCCGAGGAGCCTGAGTCAGCTGAGGGAGTCGAAATCGACTTCGACGCCCAGACCCGGCCTTCCGGAGACGACGAGAAGGCCTGATTCGAACCCGAGTGCGTCCTTGGCGAAATCATTCGGGAACGTGAAATGGGAGTCCAGGTCCAGGAACTCAACGGTGCTTCCTGCGAGTGCGAGATGCAGACCCGCCGCAATCGACAGGGCGGATTCGGAGTAGCAGCCTATCTGTGACCCAGCATTGTTGGAATCGCATATGGAATCGATCTTCAGGCCCTCAGTTATCCCGCCGCATTTGAGGAGCTTGATATTCAGCAGACGGACGACCCTGCTGGCAAGAATTGAAGCAGCCTCCTTGGAGCTTTTGAAGGATTCATCGGCCATGATACGGACGATGGAGAGTTCGTTGAGCTTCCTGAGAGACGTGAGATCATGTCGGGATACTGGTTGCTCAACGTACGTAAGATTCAGGTCCTTGGTCCTTTTGAGGAACTCCACCGCTTGATCGTACGAGTAGCCTTGATTGGCGTCGACAGAAAGAGCGACCTCATCGGGTATCGCCTTCCTCACCGCTCGGAGTTTGGCCACATCCTCATCAATGTCAAGACCGACCTTCATCTTTATGGCCTTGAAGCCGCGGGAAACGATTTGCTTCGCCTTCTCCAAGGTCCTGTCGAAATCCGTGATGCCCATTGACATGTCGGTCATCATTCTGTCCCTGCTCCCGCCAAGAACGTCGTAGAGCGGCCTGCCGGATGCTCTCCCGATCAGATCCCAGAGCGCGATGTCCAGGCAGGCCCTGGCGCAGTTGCTTTCCGGGCGGGAGGAAAGCATCTTTTCGTTCAGCGCTTGGATGTTGGTCGGGTCCTCTCCAATGATCTCCTTCCCCAGAACAGGCAGATCTTCGCGGAGGCTGTCGGGTGTCTCACCGGTGACACTGGATGGACAGCAACTTCCGAATCCACAGAGGTCGTCTGTCTCGATTCTGGCAACGAAGTTGATGGCGGACTTTGAGCTTCCAGTGGCTATGACAAACTCCTCCTCCCTCTCCAGGAGGACTTCCTTGAAGTCGATTCCCCTAATCCACATTCTTCCTCCTCGCCGTGGCCAAGGGATAAACGTCACATAAATCCGCAAGGTCGCAATCGTGGCAGAATGGAGCTATGGGTCTGCAGACGTCCTGACCGAATCTGACGAAGAGCTCGTTCAACCTGATCCAATGTCTCTCTGGAACAATCTTGGAGAGGGCTTCCTCAGTCTGCCGGGGGTTCTTCGTGTGCACGATGCCGAGCCTGTTCGAGATTCTGTGAACATGCGTATCCACGGGAATAGCGGGCTTTCCGAACGCGTAGACGAGAACGCAGTTTGCGGTCTTCCTGCCCACGGCGGGCAGCCTCAGAAGAGAATCCAGATTGTCAGGGACCTCTCCCTGATGTTCCTCGACGAGAAGAGAGGCGACCCTCTTGATGTTCCTCGCCTTGACCCTATAGAAACCAGCTGGCTTTATGAGCCTCTCAACTTCCCGAACGTCCGCCTCGGCCAATGACTCCGGTGAAGGGTAGACCCCAAAGAGGTTCGTGGCGGCGCGGTTGGTGTTCTCGTCCTGCGTTCTGTGCGATAGGATTGTCGAAATCAGCACTCGATACGGATCCCTCATCCGACGGCTTATTGTTGTCCCCTTTCCCTTTCCTGGGAAGGCTCCAACCTGATAGCGGCGGGAAAGATGTCCCATTATCTCATCCATTCTTCTGCCACTCTGCTCCGTCATCAGATGATGACAGTTATCCAAGCCAGAATGATAAACGTATTGTTCAACAACAAGGTATAAATGGATGCAGAATAATCGCAATACGTGCATCCCTCTGAAGCTATCAAAGGCGTTAGCAGTGACAAGCTCGAAGGCAGGACGATAGTGATAGGAATTGCCGGAAGCATTGCCGCCATCGAATCCGTCAAGCTCATCAGGGAGTTGATTCGGAACGGTGCCGACGTCGTTCCCGTGATGTCCATGGAAGCGGAGAGAATCGTGCATCCGAATTCCATCGAATTCGCGAGCGGGAAAAAGCCCATTGTTGAACTGGACGGCGGTGTCCCCTATGTCGATCTTTGCGGAGCCGGTCCCAGCGCGGGGGCCTTACTGATAGCGCCGGCGACCGCCAACACGATCTCAAAGATAGCTTGCGGGATTGCGGACACAGCGGTCACGACCTTTGCCTGCTCCGCACTGGGGTCTGGAATCCCCATTCTCATTGCCCCCTCAATGCATGAATCCATGTACAACCAGAAGATACTAGAGGAGAACATGAAGAAGCTCGCGAAGTTGGGTGTCACTTTCATAGGCCCCAGAATCGAGGAGAACAAGGCCAAGATGGCGGATCTTGATGAGACTGTATCTGCTGTCATCAGGGCGGTCTCGGACTCCGACATGGAAGGAAAGAGGGTGACGGTGATAGCCGGATCCACAGAAGAGGAGATCGATGATGTGAGAGTGATTACGAACCGCAGCTCGGGTCGGATGGGTGTGGAGCTGGCGAGGGACGCATATGAAAGAGGTGCGAAAGTAGAGCTCTGGCTCGGAAGAGCTGAGACCGATCCACCGAGCTTCATCAAGGTGAAACGATTTGGGACCGTCACCGACCTTTCAAGGATGGTCAGCAAAATCCGTTGCGATCTTTGTGCCGTTCCAGCGGCAATATCCGATTTCCGCCCGAAGAAATCCGGAGGCAAGGTCAGCTCGAAGAAGGGGTCCCTTTCGATCGATCTAACACCCACCCCGAAAATAATCAATCTCATTCGGAAGAAGAGCAAGAGAATCAAAATCATCGGCTTCAAGCTGGAATCCGGACTGACCAAGTCCGAGCTCACGACGAAAGCACTCGAGAAATTGAAGAGCGCGAAGCTCGACCTCATGGTTGCGAACGACGCCAAGAACATAGGCAAGGAGAGCGGTGAAATCATCCTCCTGGACAAGTCCGGAGGTTCGGAGGACATCTCGGGCACAAAGGCAACCCTCGCGCATCAGATATGGAGTGCTGCGATTCATGGCATATGATGCCGTAGCCTTCTGTCCCGGTCACATCACAGGATTCTTCCAGGTTTGTCATGATGAGGACCCCTACAAGATGGGTTCGAGGGGGGCGGGAATCTGCGTTTCACATGGTGTCCACACCGGTGTCATCATCAGTGGATCGGACTCGCTCTCGATTGACGTCAGGATAAACGGTCAGGCATCCGAGGCACCAGTCACAAAAAGGGCGATTATGAACCTTCCCATCGAACGGAACGTACGAATAGAGGTCAACAGCGATTTGCAGTTGCCAGTATCTCAGGGATTTGGGATGAGCGGGGCGGGGGCTCTCAGTACTGCAATCGCGGTGAACAAGGCCCTTGACTTGGGCCTTGGAGGGGACGAGGTCGTGCAGACGGCCCACAAGGCTGAAGTTGAGTGCATGACTGGATTGGGTGATGTCTTCCCGCAATCCGTGGGAGGCCTTGTCATAAGAACCGAACCAGGGGTTGCGCCCTACGGGGAGATTCAGAGATTCGAGAGGGAAGGTGATCTTGTCCTCTGCATAGTCGGCCCCCCGCTGTCCACGGAAGATGTCCTGACGGACGAGGAGATTGTGAGAAAAATAAGCAAACTGGGGAGGGAGCTCGTCAACAACTTCATCAACGAGACGTCTATGAGCAACTTCTTCCATCTTTCACTTGAATTCGCGAGGGACACGGAGTTCATCTCCGAGGAGGTCTCGGAGGCGGTGGGCGCCTGTGAGGAATTCGGGATGGCGAGCATGTCGATGCTTGGAAACTCCGTCTTCGCATTGGGGGACGTGGAAAGCCTGGGATACGCACTTCTGGATTTTGGGCGGACATACCCCTGTTCCATCGATAACGAAGGAGCTCATCTCGTCTAGGCTATTCAAGAAGAGTGAAGAGCCTACTGTCCCCTCCGGTTTCGAATAGTCCCAGTCGGGCGCCTGCATCAAGCCATCCGTGCGCATAGTAAACGCATCCGTAGGCCTTCACCAAGTCCCCTTCTTCATAGAAGAAAAGGGCGTCTTTGAAGTATGACTTGCCCATGAGAAGGAAATCCTCAGCGACCTTTTCAAGGTGGGACTTCTCGGGAGAAGCGATGACTATCTTTTCGAGGGCCTTGCGGGTAATCTCGATGTCTTTTTCAACGAGATCGGATTCCAGCTCCAAGATGCACACCGCTGACCTCATCCCGAGAACTCTATTAATCCTTTAGCCCGAGATCACCTTCACGGATTGCCCGCCGTGCTCCGACTCCCTCGGTCTGACCTCGACAAACAGGGGAGAAGTTATGTTCCCACCAACTACCAGGGCCACGCCGATTGACAACCTTTGGATCTCATCGGTCATTCCGGATGTGAGGCCCTCGACAGATGCGACCACGGCCTTCAGGTCATTGGGATTAGTCAGCTTCAAGATGATTTGTGTGTTGCACTGACTCAGGACGTTCTTGTCTATCTTGGCGGCTCTCTGGGACAAAACGAGCAAGCCCAGCCCAAACTTCCTTCCCTCCGAGGCGATTGTTCTGAGGACCTTTGATGAAGCCGCCTGTCCTTGTTGCGGGCAGAAGTTGTGTGCCTCCTCAATGACGAGCATCAGAGGCGGAATATCGTTCACCTTCCTAAGTTCGAACAAGGCTGTCGCCAGCCTGTTGACTATCAGTTCCTGGATGTCGGGAGGTGCGCCCTTCAGGTTGATGATCGAAGTACTGCCCTTTGTGATGAGCTCGTCGATCCTCGTTCCCTCCCGGGCAAATATCTCGACTTCCCTGAGGTATTCGAGCTCATTCATCAGGCTTGAATTTGAAGGGTCGTCCTGGCTCTCCAGAATGGCGATTATGTCGCTCAAGTTGTATTCCTTCCCCGAGTTCTTGAGAATGTCGAGCGCCCTCCGAAGGGCGAGAAGGTTCGAGCGCACGCTCTTTAGATTCGTGAGACCGAGGATCTCTCGGGCATCCAGATTCCTCAGAGTGAATCTCAGAGGCCTTGCCTCTGGGTTGATCTTCGTATCTGGAGAGAACTCCATTATCATGCTACGGTAGCCCTTCGGTGAAACGTTGAACCTCTTCATCGATTCAGTGTGTTCGGCGGGCATCTTCATGGAGGTATACTCGCCATGGGGATCGATTATTACTGTGGTAACATCGTGCTTCATGAACTCTTCGATGAGCACGCCCGCTGCATAGCTCTTACCACCGCCGGTCTTCGCCAGTATGCTGACATGCCTTTGCACGAGAGAGTTGATATCGACCAGGATGGGGACGTTGTGCCCGCCAAGCAGGCCCAAGTACGCTCCTTTCCTTTCATCTTTGTTCAGCCCAATGACGTCGCATATGAGGTCCTCCTTGGCTCTGCATACGACCTCCCCTGCGCGGAAGGGGGTGTGCGGGACCTGCAGGAGATTCCTGTCATCCCTGAAGCCAATCATGGATATGACCGCAACGACCTTCTCTTCTATCTCGATGTTATGACCTTCTGATATCTGCTGAGCTTTCTCAATGGAGAGATCGGTCTTTCTTTCAATCTCATCGACCTGACCCAACACAAATCCACACGTCTCGTGAAAGATCTGAACGTACTCATTCTTTTCAAGGGGTTCCGTGACCGTGCATCGAAGAGAGAGGCTTCCCACGTTGCCGTAGACGATGCCTACGACTTCAGCGGAACCATCAACGTGCGGAATAGATTCGAGTGTCTGATCATAAGAGGAAACCATCTGTGCACCCCATCCAATCTTAATGGCGTCGCCGAATTAAAAACTTTTGGAGAGCTTGGACTCTGAAAATCAATTGTGATTCTGAGGAAGTAGCCTTATTAAGGCTCGACATCCCTTTTTTGAACCGATGCTCCTAGCCTCAGCGAAAGCTAAGAGAAAGGCGCTATTCGGTAAGGCCTTCCTTATAGAACTGAAGCGAGGGAACTACACCAACGCCACCTTGTTCGCAAGGGCTTTCCTGAGACAGAATGATATGATGAACGGCAATGGGGCAAACGGGCTCCAAAGGAACTAGGTCTCGGATTCGAGAATCCGAACGACGTCCTTCTTGACCTTGTCCAGTGGCTGAGAAGCATCGACTGTTCTGAACCTCTCCTCTGATTGTGATAGGTCCCTGTACACCTCGCCCACTCCGACCAAATAGTCGATGGTCTCGAATTTCGTTTTTCTTGGTCGGTTTGAGATCCTCTCCATGGAGATTACCGGGTCGACCTCCAGAAGGATCGTCAGATCCGGCGTCAGTACGTAGGGAGCGCTCGCATCCTTGAGCCACTCCACCGCATTCTCCAGACCCTCTCCTTGCAGAGAGGCCCCTTGGTAGGCCAATGTGGAATCGATGTACCTGTCAGAGACGACGATGTTTCCCTCCGACATCCATTCCTTTATCTGAATGGAATGTTCGGCTCTATCGGCCATGAACAGCAGAGCCTCTGCAAAAGCGCCTACGGGTTCGGAGAAGCCCCTCTTCACTGCGTCCCCAATCCAAGTGGTCGTCGGTTCAACGGTATAGATGACATCGAATCCCTTTGAGTCCAGCCACTCATGCACGAACTTCGCGATCGTTGTCTTACCACATCCGTCTATCCCTTCAACGGTAATGAAATTGCAATGCTTTGCTTCTCCATGCTTCTCGAATGGGCTCAACAGATGGTGAAGAATGAGGGGGCATATAAGAGTAATCGAAATGACATGTTCGGGAACGAGGGGCAGGCGTTCACAAATGTTTTAATATTCTCCGAATATTCCCCTTGATGCAGGTTTTGAGTTCAGGGGGAAAGGCGATGAAGCTGCGTCCAGACACAAGGAAATTCACCAATG
>JBHIBK010000017.1:0-13410 GCA_046759065.1 Thermoplasmata archaeon
GGAGGCGGAGCGGCGCGGCTACCGGTGCCGCTGCATTCGATGCAGGGAGGTCGGTCGTCTAGAAGAGGATCGGGACGTCGCCGCTGAAGACGCAGGGCTGGTGAGAAGAGAATACGAGGCCTCAGGGAGCAAAGAGGTCTTCCTTTCGTTCGAGGATGGGAATGCACTGTTCGGATACGCACGCCTAAGGAAGTGTCCCGACATCGCAAGACTCAGAGAGCTGAGAGTTCTCGGAGAGCTCGTTCCTGTCAGCCAAAAGCCAGGCCCAAGGTGGCAGCACCGGGGAATCGGGACTCTCCTGCTGAAGGAGTGCGAGAGAATCGCGAAGGAGGAATGGAACTCCGAATGCCTTCACGTGACGAGCGGTGTTGGTGCGCGCAAGTACTACGAGATGTTCGATTTCTCTAGATTCGGACCCTACATGGGCAAATCGTTCTGAGGGGACCCCTCCTTCTTCAGACACACGGAGGAGAGGTCCTCGCTGCCCAGTCTTCTGAAGATTCCCGCCTTTAGCTTCCAAATCCCTGGGTAGTTCTCATCTACTCTTGACAACCGATTGAGATACATCATGGAGGCTCGAAGCTTCCCTATTCTCGCGTATATTGCACCAACATAAAACAGAGCGTCTGCATCGTTCGGATTCCTCCTCAGCCTTGCCGCGCAGGTCTGCAGAATCCTGTACATGTCAGTATCCGTGAGTTGAGTCACCATGCATTATAGAGCACCCTGGTAGCTGATTAAGGCCACTACCCAAGAATCAGACGTGATTGTCATGGCTGATTATCGGAAGCGATAGAATCTAGATCTCACCCGCGGCGAAGGCCTTGAGCCTGTACTCTCCTTTGATAAGGTCCTTCATCACGGAGTCGACACCGTAGACCTCCCCTTCCGTTCCACTCCACTTCGCCAAGACCATTCCATGCTTCTTCTCAATGTCCTCGAGGGCCATCTTAAGCTGCGGAACTATGTCCTCTGGGTGCTCCCCCGTGACCACGCTTGCCAGGATCGTGTGCTTCCCTCTGGCGATTATGATTCTCAGCTCTCCGAACTTCAGCTCGTCCAGTGACCCCTTCTCTCCCCTGAAGGAGTCCTTCACGAATTCTTGGACCGCGATCAGCATTGCGCTCAGGATGTCCGTGTCCAAATCTGGTTTCAACCTTCTGGTGTAGTGCTTGATGAGCAGCCCGCTCTTGTGCAAAAGGAAAATCTCATCCACAATCGTAGGCTTATCGATCCATCTTCTGAGCTTCGCTTCCTGGGTTCTCTTTCTCTTGTACATCATATACGTGAGGAAAGCGAGCCACATTCCCTGCATTGCGATTATGCCCACAACGGCGATTGCTATCGCCTCTACTGGTAGTGCCATTTCCAATGCCTCCGCTCTTTAGTATTTGTCCATTATCAGTCTCTTGATGATTTCATCAGCATCTTCCAATTCCTCTGGTAAGCCCGACCAATTCTCGAGCTTGTCCGCGAATCTGTTCTCGATTTCCCTGCACACATCCCTAAGCTGAGATTCCAGCTTCCTGGGCTCAGATCCCGTTGTGACGCCCGCTAGGACGATATGTTTGCAGCGAATGATCGCTATCTGGTATTCCCCAAACTTGAGCCGATTCAGCTCCCCCTTCTTGAATTTGAAGGTATCACTGACGAAATCCTGAACTGCCACAAGCATACCGCTAAGAATGTCGCTGTCCACGTCGGGTTTTATCCTTGTCGTGTAGTGCTTTATCAGTTCACCGCTTCGGTACATGAAGAAAACCTCGTCGACGGCGGGCTTCCTTCTGTTCATCACGACGAACGTGGCTCCCGCCGAAACAGATCCCACGACCAACACTATCGAGGCCAAGAGGGATGCAGATATGGCCCCCTCCCCTTCACTGCCTGAACCTGTGGCCATTACAATGATCATGCTGTCAAATGACCCCTGCATGGGAAGGTTCCGAGAATTCGTATAGTTGAGGACGATGCTATTGATGAAGATGGTTTCCCCAGGGAGACCGTCATCAATCTTCACGGCAAGGGTCAGGCTGTGGCTCCCGGGAGACACGTCGCTGAATGCAAACCGATATTCTCGACCATCGATCCATGCTGGCTGGGGGTTGGAGGTGAGAAACTCCACATTCCCGGGGATCGTATCATTTATCCAGACGTAGTTCGCAATGCCAGCACCCGTGTTGTTGTAGTAGATCGTGTAGGTCACAATGTCATTGCCCTCAACGTCTCCCTTGTCGACAAGAGCCTCGATAATGATGTTCGGCTCATGGAAATCAATGCGGCTCGTTGCCCCGTCTCCGAGACTGGAGACGTAGAATCCCATAGAATCAGTGTAGTCCATGTACGCCCAGTTTGTGACTTCCGTCCCCACTGGTAGCGACTCATTCACACCAACCCTCAGAACGAAGGAATGGCCACCCGGCGGTACATCGGTGAAGTTGTAATGGAGACTCGCTCCGTCTCTATATCCCCCCGAAAAAGCGGGAAGACTGCTGGCCGTGTCGCTCATGTAGTCCAGACCAGAGGGAAGGCTATCATTTATCCAGACATTGGCAGACTTCGCATTACCAGTGTTGTTGAAGTATATGGTGTATTGGAGGTTCTCTCCAGGTTCCGCTACCTTTTTGTCCACGGCTATATCGAAATAGAGCGTTGACCTCAGAGGTGTTCCCCAGGCTCGAAACATCTGATCGTCAGCGGAATCGAGGGTCCAAGCATCGCCGTTTCCGGTATCGTCCTCCGCCATCATCCCTGAGGGATACGCATCCACATCTGAAGTGTACCAGAAGTAGCCGTTTGGCGTCGCCTCCGAGCACTTGGCAACTATCCAGTAGGTCGATCCTTCAATTATGTCGATCTGGTTTAGGGCAAGAAAGTCCATCCAGTCATGTGTGACGAGCGGCGGGGACGAGGCCGCGTCGAAGAAGCCGATCTCGGTACCAGAGGGTAGACCGAAGTTAGAGGTCTGTATGGTCACATTCAGCTCCGCGTCCCTATTGGCCTTCACGTGAAGGCTGGTCTTCGTTAGAGTATAGTGAGAGGACGCAACGAAGGACTGGGCAACCGCGCTGGTCTTGGAAACCACACTGTATGTGCCATCCCATATCTCGTTGTGATCGAATATCACGTCCTGGGCCGATGAGGTCTGCAGAGACAGCGAGACAAGGAAAAGATGGAATAGAAGAAAGAGAACGACGACTGGTCGCATTACCACCCTCGACTGGGTTCTCATCATCATTCCAGCTACCCTATCCAGCGTGGACTGGTCTAGGTACTAGATAGATTTCCCGAGCACTATTAAAACCATAGAGTCTGATTTTCAGGTTTGATAACCGATTACCCGCGGGGTCACTGACCCTGCAGGAGCTTCCTGAGGACATCTGGAAGACCGTCTATCCCTTCTCTGACCTGTTCCGTTGAGTCCCTTTCTCTGATCGTCACGTCCTTCTGTTCCAATGATTCGTGGTCGATGGTGATACAGTAGGGAGTGCCCACCTCATCCATCCTGGCATATCTTCTTCCTATGGATCCCGAGGCGTCGTAGTAACAATCGAAGTCCGTTCTCAGGATGCCATACACTTTCTGAGCCAGCTCGGGCAACCCGTCCCTCGAGAGGAGGGGAAAGACCCCAGCCTGGATGGGGGCGAGCGCGGGCGGGAGCTTCAGAACGGACCTCTCATTCCTCTCATAGAATGTGTCAAGGAGCGACCAGATGGATCTGTCTATCCCGAAGCTGAGCTCGAGCACATGGGGTATGAACCTCCTTCCTTCTCTGGAGACCCTCATCTTCTCATGCGACTCTCTCTCATGGCCGCTCAGGTCATGGTCCGTCCTGTAGTGGATACCGCCAACTTCCCTGAACCCCCCAAGGGTGTCCATACTGATCTGGATATCGAAATGGATTCTGTTGTAGAATGCCCTCTCACCCTCTCCCAGTTCAGCGAATCTGAACTTCTCGAGCGGGTATTTCAGCGCATCTAGGTAGAAATCCTGCACCTTCGCCATGTGGGCGACATAGAACCACGGAAGGTCCCGGTCGAGAAGCTCCGCGCAATTCATCTCATGAATCTTGTCCCGCTCATCCTCGAAAGAGACCCTTATTCTCACTCCCTCGAGGTCGGAGGGGCCCACAGAGCTCGGAAACTCTGTTTCCGGATCGAAGAAGATCTGCAGTTCAGCCTGCAGAAACTCCCTCATCCTGTAGGTTCCCTGTCTCGGGGATATCTCGTTCCGATAGGCCCTTCCCATTATGGCCAGACCCAGGGGCAGCTTCCTTCTCAGCGCTTCGAACTCCCGCTTGAAGTTGAGGTAGACCCCCTGAGCGGTCTCCGGCCTCAGGAACGCCCGCTCGGCACCGGCGGGGCCTATGGCGATCGGAAACATCATGTTGAACGGCTCCGTGGACTCGAACTCACCCCCGCACTCGGGGCACTTGAGACCGAGCTCCCCGATCTTCGCATCGATCTCCTCCGGCGGCAAACCCTCCGCTGAGATCCCGGAAGCGTCCTCCAACAGCTGGTCCCCACGGAAGGACTCCCCGCACTTAGTGCACTTCGCCATGACATCGGTGAAGTGGTCGACATGGCCTGAAGCCTTCAGACTTCTGTACGGCAGAATATTGGTCGTGTCCACAAGATGGTAGTTCTCCTCGGATTTGACGAAAAAGCGGAGCCAAAGATCCTCCCATTTCCTCTTCAGGCTCGCACCCAAGTGACCGTAATCGTAGAACCCGCCGAATCCACCGTAGATGTCGGCACTGGACCAGATGAATCCCTTTCTCACAGATAGGGACATGACTTCGTCATACCTGCTTCGCAAAGGGAATCCCTCTATTGGATCAGGGTGGCTATCACATCAAGCTCGTAGACCATGGCGACCAACGTGTCGTTCATATCGATGACCGGAAGTTGACCGAAGTCGTTTGACATCATCATCCTGGCAGCCTCCGCTGCGCCAGTCTTCTCGAAGACCGTCACGGGGTCCCTCACCATCACTTCTTCCACGCTAGTCTCGGGAAGGTCTATCTTGGATTTCTCGTAGTAGAGCTTCATGACGTTCCTGAGGCCGTCCCAGGACCACGAGTCCTCGTCCTCCCCCAGTCCAAGATCGGAGATCGCTATGCTTCCATTGATATGGCTCTGATTGAATATGTCTCTGTCCGTGATGATCCCGCTGAGCTTTCCATCCCTGTCCATGACCGGGAGTGCGAAGACCTTCGCAACCGTTATTATCTCCAGCGCCACCCTCAATGGGGTTTTCTCATAAACCGGAACGCACGGAGCCCTAATGAGCTCTCCGACAGGGGTTTGGATGTCCTTATCATTCACAACCTCCAGGAAATCGGCCGGAGTCAGCATCCCAACGACCCTCTTCTTTGAGACCACTGGCATGTGATGAAGGTCCTCTTCAACGATCAGTCGGGCCGCCTCCTCCACCTTGGCGGACTTGACGGCAGTCGGCCAATCCTTCTGGACGAGAAGCGCGAGTTGCTCCTCCGTCGGTCTCGCAAAAATGTGCTTCCTGGCAACGAAGCCAACGTAGGTTCCGTCCTTCTTGACGACCGGAACGCCAGTGAGCTTCTTGGTCACCAATATCCTGAGTAGTTCTGTCCTGGTTCCAGGTAGCTTCACCACGACGGGCTCTTCCGTCATTATGTCTTTCACCCTCATCCGTTACCTCCTTCGTCCTGCCCGATTTCGACTAGCCCTGTCCTTTTCCATACTTTCTCTCCTATGCAAATCAGTGAAACATCCCTGTCCGAAGCGCTCAATATATGCTTCATTTGGGGACTATGGCTCTGAGGAGCCAGAACCATGAAATTCGATTTCTTTCCGACGGTTGAACCTAAAGCAAGCTCACCTTTTAAACCTTTTCTGGAATTCATAGTCATCCTTACGACGTCCAGGACACTCAGGTCTCCTCGGAACTTGCCGACATAGTAAGCGAATCTCATCTCATCCCAAATCGATGGACTCGATATCATCGCATTGTCCGTTCCAAGCATGAGTGTGACCTTCTTGCTCAGCATCCGCGGTATATCTGGCAGCTCTCCGAAGAAGGCGTTTGAGCGGGGACAGACCACCACGGGAACGTCGCTGTCCGCGCATCTCTCCAAATCGGAATCTGTCGCACGGGTCATGTGAACCAGAAAGCTGGGTTTGAGATCGAGGATGGAGTCGATGTCCTCCCGCCTCCCCTCACTCGCGTGCAAGGCGAAGTGCAGTCCTTTCGACCGTGCGGCCTGAGAGATCTTCTCGAGCTGCGAATAGTCCCAGTCGCTTACCGAGCTCACGCCAATGCCGTCCAAGACTCGCAGGAGAGATGTCATCTCCTCCCTGTCATATCTCATGTGAACTGGCCTACCAAGGACAATGGGTTTCACGTCAAGACCCAGGCAGGACTCAAAGAGCATGGAAATGCCATCCAATCCTCCCTCTCTGAAATCGCAGAAGGCGGTTATCCCGCTCTTGAACATTCTCTTGGCCGTCAGCCTCATCGCGTCCACGATCTCCTTCCTACCCGCCTCCCGCAATCTCCTGTGTTTGAGCCCGTTCGGAGGACCGACCACGTCCTCCAGGGAGCCTCTGATTTCTTCAGATATGAAAGAATCTCCTATGTGCGTGTGCGGGTTCAGGAATGTGGGCATGATGATGCCCCGGGCGATTGGATCGTTGACCTTCTGGTTTGTGACCTCCCGGACAATGCCATCCTCAAATCCGATACTTCCTTCCTTGAACCCCTCTTCTGTAAGGACCCAACCGCTTACGTATCTCATCGGTGGTTGGAAGGGAAGGCTCGATTTAAATCTTGGCAAACTCTAATGCGATTAGTTTTTTTCAGAACGTATAAATAGCCACCAAATCAATCGAAAAGTAGGTCATCTTGATAGAAAGGGGGAGGTCTGTGGGAGAACCTAGGGATCTGCATGTTCTGAACATCTCAGGCCACATCGCATCCAGCGATGCCACGCTTCGAACACCAACCTTGGAGGAGGGGACCGATCTTGGAAAGGGGATTTCAGCCGAGCACACCAACGCCAAAGAGGAGAAAGGAGCTTCTTCGAAAAGCCTTGGACTTTGACGTCGACGAGGTATCTCGCAAGATCGTCATGCAGCAACATTTCAGGATTGCCGTTGAGACGGCAAGCTGTATAGACGCCAACTCGCGGATATGGAGGAGATATTCCAAGGCCAAGGGCGGAATAATCCTGCTGCTCCGTGACGTGAGGAACCTCGGAATCAAAAAGGGAGACCGCCAGGGTCCGTAGATTAATTTCTCAGGTTTCGGGCGGCCGGGAGGAATCCAGTCACCCGTGCCAAAGTTTAATAGTACCACCTTCTATAGCTTCAATCATGACTCTGATGAGCAGAGCCAGAAAGGAGATTACGCCCGAAATCCAAGCGGTCGCAGATGCGGAGGGCATGCCTCCCCAAAGACTGCAAAGGCTGGTCGCGAAGGGGCGGGTCGTCATTCCATCCAATCCCATTCATTCGCCCGATCCCTGCGGGATAGGAGAGGGTCTTCGGGTGAAAATCAATGCCAACATAGGCACCTCACCTGATCATTTTGACATGGAGGAGGAACTCGAGAAGGCGGCCATCGCGGTCAAGTATGGCGCAGATACGATTATGGCTTTGAGCACTGGCGGGGACATTGACGAAGTGAGAAGGAGGATAATCAAGGAGGTGCGTGTTCCGGTCGGTACAGTTCCCATCTACCAGGCGGCTTTGAAGGCGGCGAAGGAGAACTCGATTCTTGACATGACGGAGGATGACATGTTCTCCGGAATAGAGCTTCATGCAAAGGACGGTGTCGATTTCATCACAGTTCATTGTGGGGTGACGCGCGAGAGCGTGCAGAGCGTCAAGGACTCGGCACGGATCACGGACATCGTCTCACGCGGCGGGACATTCCTTGCATCGTGGATACTCCACAAAGGGGAGGAGAATCCTCTGTATGCGAACTACGACTATCTTCTTGAGCTAGCCTGTGAGTACGATATTGCCTTGAGTCTTGGAGACGGTCTCCGGCCTGGCTGCATCGCCGATGCAACGGACACTCCTCAATTGCAGGAGCTCCTGATAATCGGAGACCTTGTCAGGAGGGCGAGGGAGAAGGATGTTCAGGTCATCGTCGAGGGTCCTGGTCACGTTCCTCTGAACCAGATAGAGGCCAATGTTCGGGTCGAGAAGACCGTCTGCCAGGGAGCCCCCTTCTACGTCCTTGGACCGATAGTGACGGACATCGCACCGGGCTATGATCACATCACTGGCGCGATCGGCGGGGCTCTAGCTGCCTTCCTCGGTGCGGACTACCTGTGCTACGTCACACCGGCGGAGCACCTCTCCCTTCCCACGACCGAGGATGTCAAGGAGGGCGTGGTCTCATCCAAGATCGCGGCACACGCGGCCGACATCGCCAGGGGACTCAACGTTCAGGAGGATGACAATATGGCTCGTGCCAGGAAGGCCCTTGACTGGGAGAAGATGCTCAGGATCGCGATTGACCCCGAGAAGGCGAAGCTCTACAGAGAGAAGAGAAAGCCAAAATCAGGCGAGGTCTGCTCAATGTGTGGAGAGGTCTGCGCGATCAAGATTGCCAGTGACTTCGTTAGATAAGACTTAAATCATCATAGTTTCTCTCCGAACATGGTGCCACTGTAGCTCAGCCGGAGGAGCGGCGGTCTCGTAAACCGCAGGTCGAGGGTTCGATTCCCTCCAGTGGCTTAGGACTTCCCCGAGGATGACAGGGAGCGCTTCTTCCACTTCTTTAGGGCCTCGATGGCGGGGAGCGCTCTGCCCGACAGGTACTCCATGAGCGAGCCACCCCCCGTACTGATGTGGTCTATCTTCCCCGCGATGTCGAACTGCTCTGCGGCGGCGACCGTATGCCCACCACCTATGATGCTGTAGGCATCGGAGTATGCCAATGTTCTCATCAGCTCGGACGTTCCCACCGAGAATTCCGGAATCTCGAAAATCCCCGCGGGCCCGTTCATGATGGCGCTCTTTGAACCACCGATTATGTCCGAGTAGTGGACGATGGTATCGAGGCCTATGTCAGAGATTTGAAAATCGGAAGGAAGGTCCTCCACCTTCATGCCACTCCTCTTTCCGTGGTCGTCCACAACGACGTCCTCTGGCACCTCGATTCTGTCCTCGTGCTTCCTGAGCAGGCTTCCCGCCTCCTTCGATACGCTCTCGAAGTCCGCTATCTCCTTCCTGGCGAAGTCGATTGTTGTCTTCCCGACATCAATGCCACTCGCGATGAGGAAGAGATTCCCCACCATGCCCGTGGTCAGTATCTTGTCTGCCGACCTCCGCTCCAGGAGATTCCTGGCTATTCGTACGGAGTCGTCTGCCTTGACGCCGCCCAAGATGGCGACTTTCGGCTTTTGAACACCGCCAAGAAATCGATTGAGTGCGCTCAGCTCCCTCTCCATCACCCTTCCAGCCATCGTCGTCAGGACTTCCGAGAATCCGATCAGCGTGGGCTGGGATCTGTGGGCCGCAGCGAATGCGTCATGAACGAAGTAATCAACGAGAGGAGCGAGTCTCGTCACGATGTGTGACCTGCTCTGCTTTCCAGGGTTCGCGTTCTGGAGGATGATCTCCTCTGAGAACATGCGCGTATTCTCGAGAACTATCCCGTCACCCGCTTCCATATCTTCGATGGCACCGATAGCCTTGGATCCGAACAGACTGTCCACGTATCCAATCCGCTTTCCCAACAAATAAGAGAGCCTAGCTGCGTGGGCCTCTAGAGTAGTGAAGTCAGCCTTTCCCGGTCTGCTCTGATGCGCCAATATCACAGTCTTCGATTTCCCCAGGTCTCGCAAGGTATCGAGGTGACTTCTGATTCTAGAGTCATTCAGTATCCTTCCACTTGAAGGGTCAATAGGAGAGTTCATGTCGACCCTCACCAGGACGGATTTCCCTTTCAGGTCAAAATCATCTAGAGTGAGGTACTCCTCTCCCATGACGAACGCCAAAGATGACTTCCGATAGATATTCCTTTCGATTCCATCGCTCTCCGAACCGAAAAGGCAATACTCTGGCTCCTTACCGAATGAGCGATTGAGGACAAAAGAATATTATAGTGCAGGGGAGATATGTGCGACCGAGGCTCATCTTTGACTCGTGATTACGACTTTCCCGAAGGCAAGGTAATCAAGACGCTCAACGGCGGGACGGACGCTCTCAAGAGGATACTTCTCGACCTGAAGAAATATGCCTTTAGCGGATACGTGAAGACTGTTTCCCTTCGGGAAGATGAGCCTTCCATAGGGTACGTAGTCGTCAAAGAGGGCACTCCCGCCATTTCTGTCTACTCCGGTGAAGGGGGCACCGCCTTCGGAAGGATGGGTCTGAAGAAGATCTGGGAGGATTCATACGATAGGAAGTGCGAAATCGAGCTCCATGCGAGAGTCAAGACCGACCAAATCATTCGGCACTTTGGAGCTAAGGCAAGCATCGCCAAGATGAAGAAGGCCGAGAAGATAAAGATAGTCGACAAAGCAGAGAAGGTGCTTCGAAGAAAGCTCGAGTCCTGGGAGAAGCGAGGTTATGATGTGAGCAAGCTCGAGAAGGTCCTCGAGGGTGATATGGAAAAGGCAAGGGAGATCTTTCGGAACTTTGAGGAGGACGTGAAGAAGCTGAAGATACTGGAAGAGATCCTGGACTCCATGGAAACGGGCGGGTTCGAGGAGGAGGTCCAGGCAGTAAAGGCCAAGTTCAGGAATCCGGAGATGAATCTGGCCATAGAAGCCGACATAGAGCGCCTCAGGGAGAGAATCGAGGAAAAGACGGACATGGAGCGCTGGCTCACCGCTGAGGAAAAGGTCATTGGAGAGAAGGAAGTGGAAGCGAGGGCCTCTGCCGTCGCCGAGATGCTGGTCGAGGAGCCACATGATGAGTCGGAACTGCCTTCTGTGCCCCCGCTGACAAAGGAGGAAGTCGAGAGCAAACAAGAGCGGGACGAGAAAACCAACCTCATAAGCCAGTTCACTTTCGACAGGTTCGTTGTGGGCCCGAGCAACAGGTTCGCACAGGCGGCCTGTCTCGCTGTAGCCAAGACGCCATACAAGGCGTATAACCCGCTGTTCATCTGCAGCGGGCCGGGTCTGGGAAAGACCCACCTCCTCAATGCCATAGGAAACCATATCATGGAGAAATCGCCTGAGACAAGAGTTCTCTATGTGACGACGGAGACATTCATCAACGAATTCAATGACGCCAATGAGTCGGGGGATCTCTCGGCATTCAGGAAGAGATACAGGAGCCTCGATGTGATGCTCTTGGACGATGCTCAGTTCCTTTCAGGAAAGGATGACGTTCAGGAGGAACTGTTCCACACCTTCAATGCCCTCTACAATGAGAACAAGGAGATCGCCCTGACCAGCGACCGACCGCCAAAGGACATACCGGAGCTCGAGGACCGTCTGGTCTCAAGGTTCGAATCGGGCCTTGTCGCGGACATCCAACCTCCCGAAACCGAAACGAAGATTGCCATCATGGCAAAAAAGGCGGAGGAGGTCGGGGTCGTCATTGGCGAGGACGTTCTGGATTTCATAGCAAATGCTCCCACTGATAACATCCGTGAACTGGAGGGGCTGCTGAATCGGGTCGTTGCATATTCCTCCCTAACGGAGGTTCCGGTCACACTGGACATGGCCAGGGAAGTGCTTTCAGACATGGCCACGAGAGAGGAGATGAGGGAGGAAGAGGTTGTCGAGGAGATAGAGAGGGAACTCGTCGAGGGCAGAAGCTACCTCATCGAAGAAGACAGGCCCGCAAACGTTTTCAGGCTCTGTCGTGAGGCGATGGAGGAATCGTCCACAGCGCTTCTAGCGACGCGTGCCAATCCCAAGAGGATGAGGGATAGGTTTGACCTTGGCGACGCGCGAATCGTTTGGTTGACGGACAGGGACAGCGCTGCCGAGGAAACCATTCCGCCCACACTGGAAAGGGTAATCTACATGATCGAGAACTTCATAAAGAAAGCCGACAAGGGCGTGGTTGTTCTGGACGGTCTCGAATACCTCATCAGCAACAACAATTTCGAGGCGGTGCTACGATTCCTCAGGAGGCTCGTTGATGAGGTTTCAGAGAGCAATTCCTTCTTCCTCCTTTCCGTGAGCCCGAAAACTCTTAAGGAGCAGGAGTTGAAAATCCTCGAGAGAGAGATGGAAGTCAGAATCTTCCGCTAGCCCCTTTCCATATCCCTCAGCTCTTTTCTGAACACCTTCAGAAGCTTGAGGGAATCCACGTATCTCTTCTCTTTGAGGGTCGTACTTGCCTTCTTGAGTATCTGGATGGGTCTTTTCAGATCGCCTCCCCTGACTTTGAGCTCTAGCAGTATGTCCCGAGCCCTCTTGACCTCCTCCACGAGTTTGGCGGGTAGCTTCTCAATCAGTTTCTCCCTGCTCTGCTTAGCGAACAGAGAGGCGACATCCCACTCTCTCCTCTCGAGGGCATCGGCACCCTC
This sequence comes from Thermoplasmata archaeon, assembly GCA_046759065.1. Classification (GTDB taxonomy): domain Archaea; phylum Thermoplasmatota; class Thermoplasmata; order RBG-16-68-12; family JAGMCJ01; genus JAGMCJ01. The sequence continues at coordinate 12,484 of JBHIBK010000017.1, forward strand.
CTTGCGGAGATGTTCTGCCTCCGAAACATCGATGTCAAAGAGGGCGGCATCTGAAATCAGCTGACTCGCCTCCTCAAGGATCTCTTTTGCGGTAGTCAGGCCAGCACCGACCTTCTCGAATTCCTTCTTGGCAGATTGCAGGTCCTTTATGGAGCCCTCAAAATCCTCGTTCTCGAGGGACAGCACCGAGCTCTCGATTATCTCCTCAATCTTCTCGACGTCCGCACCTAGGCTCTTCGCGGCCCTCACATCCTCCTGGAAGCCCTCAATGCTCCCAGCAATCTGCTCAGTGAATGCGTCCTCCAAATCTCTCTTGCTCCGCTTCACGAGGCCAACGGCCTTCCTTATGTCCCTTCGCTTTCCCGCGGCTATGGCCTCACTGATCAGCTTTCTGCTCGCCGTAATGTCGATGCCCAACTTCTTGGCGGATATGAGCATGGGCTTCACTTCGTTGACGAGCTTCGGTAGGTTCTTGTAGAGCGTCCGAATGTCCTTCTCTTCCTCCTCCTCAGCTTCAAGACGCGCTTCTCTCTTTGCCCTTACTCTTTCCCGGACGGTGATTTCAGGCACCAGAGGCTCAACCTCGAGCTCCTCAGGAATCTCGACCTCAAGAGCCTCGACTTCCTCTGCGATTTCGGCGGGGGGCTTCTCTGGAACGAGGATCGCCTCACCTTCCTCGAACTCCTCTACTTCCTCAGCCTCCTCAGGAGCGACCTCTTCGACCTCGAATTCCACTCCGCAGCTCGGACAGCTTGCGGCATCAGCCGCGACATTCGCCTCGCAGACGGGACACTCGAATTCTGCTTCCGCCTCCTCTTCCGCGAATTCCGCACCGCATCCCTGACAGGCACTCGCATCGGCCGCCACCGAGACACCACAGACGGGGCATTCGAATTCGACCGCTTCCTCCTTTTCGATTTCTGTGAC
>JBHIBK010000018.1:0-13289 GCA_046759065.1 Thermoplasmata archaeon
ACTTCCCCACATAGTCGACAAGGTCAAATGCTTCTGTGGAAGACGGTATCGAATTCCGACCCATTGTCCCACCACCATAGACTATGGGCTGAGGAGAAGCGCCGGACTCGGCCTTGAAGAGCCAGAATTTGTTGTCAAGATTGCAGTCTGGGAGGAACTGGCTCGCAATGATGATGACTAGTCTCTCCCCCTTCTTGAATGTTCTTGTACCGTTGCCTGACCATCTCAGCTTATCCCACTCAGTCTCATAGTGTTGCAGACCGCTTCCGGGAAGAAGCTCAGGGCCCCACCTTGGTGTGGGCGTTTCGTTGCCTTGGGGTTGCTCATAATAGTTTATCACTTTTGGCTCTTCCAATTCCATGATTATCCTTGCCGTTGTATTGTGACCCGCATCATCCTCGGCAGTGATGACTACGAGTGAACCATCATAGGTATCATCAGCAACGAACTCTGGATACACAGCGCTCCATATCCCATCGTCTGCCACTTCATCGCCCATGGAACCATTGTCATACATCTGGAAGACTCCATAGTCCCCGTAGAGCATCGTCACATTGACATAGACGGGATTGTCGCTGTCGAAGTCCCCATCCTTGTCCTCGATATTGACGTATACTCCAAAAGACTCGTTTCCTCTCAATCTTTCTCTAGCCATCGTGTCCAGATTGCCATCGTACCACTTTTGGACGAAGAGCGGGGGATATTCGCCACCTGCTCCCAACACAACGGAACTCCAGAGAACCTCGCCTTTTTCGGAATTGATCACACCAACCTCAACCTTGTCATCTGGCTGAATCGTGTGGTTCAGGACGCTCCAGACCTCGTCTATGGTCCAATTCTCATCATCCCTCAGACCATAGGGATCTCCGGAGTTGGGTCCCCATTGGATGGTCCCCTGCGTTCCGAGAAGCTCGAACTCATTGTTCACCATTACGTACACTTTCGTTCTCCATCCATAGAGCTTCTCTCCGCCCTGGTGCGTGATGTTGACCATGGCTCCGTCCCAGACACCAATGTCATAGACTGGGTTGAGGGCACCCTCCATTTGCAGTTTTATTGAAGCCTCTGGTGTCGGTATTGTGTTCACCCAAAGGACAATGGCCGAGAAGATGACCACTGTGATGAGCAATATCAGTATCGTTCCAACAACTTCAGACACACCCTTCTTATCTCTAGAGAAACGTCTCTTGTAGAGTGACATCCTTCGTCCTCCTGTGCTTCTCAAAAAGGTATCTGAGTTTATATAAGCCTTGTGTGGTAGTTACCATGTTTTGCACCATCCAACCGCGTCACCGTCATGGTTAAATAACGACTGCTTGATGATATCGTGGTGGCAAAGCTCACAGTCAACGACAAGTTGCTCCTTCACCTACTCGACTACAGGAAGGTTCGGATTGATTTCCCTCCAGACATTACGCAGGCGGGGATGGCCTCCGCCGTCGGTGTCAGGAGAAGCCACATTCCTCGGGCAGTGAAGAGACTTGAAGAAGAGGGTGCCATTGTAGAGAAAAGGGAGCGCATTCACGGAGCGGGAAGACGGCTGAAGATGTATTTCCTGACGGAAAGGGGATACAGTAGGGCAGCAATGATAAGGAAGCGGGTGGGCCGGAGAAGAATCCGAGTCCAATCCAGCACGGGGGAGACGGAACTTCCCATTTCGGAAGCTTCAACACTCTACGAAATGAGCTTCACCAGAATCCTCGCGAACCTCGGTTCTGGGGATGTCCTGGATGTCCGAGGGGTTCTGCAGGAGACGGTGAATGAGAAGAAGGAGTTCGTGAACAGACGGGGCGAACTTGTCCGTTTGCGCGAATGGCTCGCCGGAGAGAAACCGGTTCTCGCTCTCTATGGACATGTTGGCTACGGAAAGACTTCGCTGGTGAAGAGATTTCTCGAAACGACAGAGGGCTGGAGAGTCTTCTGGAAGGACCTTTCTGAGGACGACGAAACCATGGATGTTCTCAGACCGCTCGCTCGCTTCGTGTCAGCTAGGCTTGGAAGCAGGGCCAGAGAGTGGCTCGAGGAAGGAAACATAGATGATACGATTTCCTCGCTCGGAAAGAATCTGAACGACTCCAAATCCTTGCTCGTTTTTGATGACTACAACATCGTGGGTGAGGACCTCGTTGATGCCTTCAACACGCTCACTTCCTTGTGCTCGGGAATAAAGAGAACGAAGATGATAGTGATAGCCCAAGAGGCAACTCCCGCATACTGTCGTTTCTATGATAGAAAGATGATGGAGCAGGGAATGGTTGATGAAATCCATCTCAAGGGTCTGAGCCAAGAGGATTCAAAGCAGTTGTTGGGAAGCCCAGGGATAGAGAACGATGCGATGCGGCGCATCTACCTTCTGACGAAGGGAAATCCCATGTTCTTGACATTCATACGGGAGGGGAACGTAGAGGAACTCAAGAGGAGATCCAGATTCACAACACCAGAGATTCAGCTCCTCATGTTCTCAAAAACCGTGGAAGGCTAGAAATCCACTCCCACTCTCGAGTGCATCCCCCTCTTGAATGGATGTTTGACCTCCCTCACCTCACTGACCAGGTCCGCCAGGTCAATGATCTCCTTTCTTGCGTATCTACCCGTGAGGATGACCTCGACGTTCGCTGGTTTCCGTTCCAGCAGGTCGATTACGTCCTCAAGCCGTATGAGATTCCACTCTATCGCCACGTTTATTTCGTCAAGAATGACCATGTCATACTTCCCGCTCAATATGATCTCCCTCGACTTCTGAAGAGCCTCCCTTGCCAGCTTGACATCCTCCTCGGACGGATTGTCCTTGTCAACGAACTCTGGTCTTCCGAACTGCTCGATCGTCAGGCCCTCTATCTTATCCACCGCTTTCAGCTCTCCGTAGTCTATCCTTCCCTTCATGAACTGAATCATGTAAACCTTCAAGCCATGACCGCACGCCCTTAGTGCAAGACCTAGAGACGCCGTCGTCTTTCCCTTTCCCGTCCCGGTGTAGACCTGTATGAGACCTAGGTCGCTCACGCGTATCCAATCCCAATATCACTATTTAATCTTCCGCGAGTGATTCGCTAAACCTATCTCGCCGGAAAGATGGGGTCCAGTTTCCCCAAAGAAAGGTTCGGACTTAGAGCCATAACATCGCTGTAACCTGGAATGCCCCTGGTCAATGCCATCAGTCTCTCCTCCTCTCCTTCAAGGCCATACTGAAAGAAGGCAATCCTGCAATCACGTCGGTGTTTCCAGTTGACGAAACTTATCAGGTCAAGAGCCGAGCCTTCTTCTCCGGGAACATAGGAGAAATCAGTGAGGTCAAGCATCTTCAGAAGAGAACCCCCTCTGATTCCCGTTCGGAGAAGCAGGTTGGCGAGTCTCACCTTCCATGATAGCTTTGTAATCATCATCCTGGTTATGTGCCACTGTCTCACAGCTCTCAGCGTTGCCACTATTCTCCCTCCCCTCTCGGCGATGTGGAAGCTGCTGAGAGACTTCTTGCGCCTGAATCGACTCGCGAGCCAGTCCCTCGTCACCTCGGGTCTAAAGTTGTGTCCGTTATAGAAGGATGAGATGACCTTCGTCATGCGGTCCAGGTCGTCCTCCCTAGCTTCTCTCAGCAATGCGCCGGAGGATTCCTTCCTCCTTCTCATCCTCAGGACCCTGAATCCGTACCCGCCCACTCGGGAGAAGCCGCACTTCTGGAATGTCTTGAATGAAGCCCGATTCTTTCCGATTACAACAGCCCAGAAGATTTCAGCCTTCTCCTTCTTCGCTTCCTCGATGACTTGGTTAATGAGAGCGCCACCAATGCCCCTCCTCCTGTACGCCGGATGGACTCGGAGGCTCGAGATGTAAACGCACTTGTGCAACTCGCCGTTTACGTTCAAATCGTCAACTGAACTGAAGACCACACCCGCAATCTTGCCATCCTCCACCGCCACGTATGGAAAGAAACCCTCCTCATCGGGCTGGCGTATGTAGACTGGTCTTCTGTCCACATAGTAGGAAACCAGACCCTCTTCAGGAGATATTCTGTCGAGCTCAATGAGCTCCTCATTATCATCTGGCCTTGGGGACCTTATCTTCACGCGCCTCAGCATGAAAATGCCAGGGCTATTTAAGGATTAATGCCCTTGATATCAAAGGCAGTTGCCATGAGCATGGTCTGGAACCACATCCATCTACGAGTCTTTTTATATTCTGAGCATCATCTGGGCCTAGTGATTCATGATGTACATCGTCTTCAACATCAACAAGGAAAAGACTGGCAAAATGAATGAAGCTCTGAAGGACGACTTGGTGAGCAGACAGAGCATATCGATAAGGGAGGCAAAGGTTCTCGGGGAGGACATGGAGGGGACGCTTCTTCTCGTGGAGGGGACCGAAGATGCCATCGAGCGGGCCAAGGAGATATTCCAGGACGTCGGGGAGATACTGATGGAGGACAAGGCGAAGCCGATCTACGACAAGTTCAAGGCCGAGGAGGACACAGTTGCCGACGGCGTCGGCTTTCTCTTCGGGTAGTCACGTTTTGGTCGCTCGTGAATCACAGAGATTCGCATTTCACAGCTTCATTGTCAAAGATGATAGCAGCTCTCCGACAGCCACTATAGTGTCTTGATTTTTTCAGCCACAAAATCCTTTATCTCCGGATCGTCTGGAATCGTGAGAGATTTCTTGAATCTCGCCGTTCCATCTTCCAGGTAGTATCCTCTGGATACGGAGATGAATTCGTTCTCCTCTCCTTCCTCAGTGGTTGCCTTTTTCCGGGCAACCTCAAGGAAATTGCTCTTTCCAAAACCTATTTTATCTGAGCTCAGCGTCTCAAAATGCACTTTCGATCTTCTTTGGGTTTCCATCTTTTTTCCCCCGGTGTCCGTGCGAGTGGTTGGGGACGCCGCACGACTTTTCCCTTAGCCTTTTGGCGTGGAGGCTCAGGGCGAATCACACAAAAGCGTTGGACATATTTAAGTTGAATGCCATTCCCACACCGTATCCATTAAATAGCCACTCCTTCGTAGCATTGCCTGTGACCTGTCCCAGATGTGGAGCGGACGTTCCAGGACATCTCTGTCCCAGATGCGGCCTGCCTGTCACGCAACAGCACTCGCAAACTGGTTCTGTCGTATGTAAGTCATGCGGTCAAGCGTTCTCGGGGAACTTCTGTCCCTCTTGCGGTTCGAGGGTTCCGCAAGAATCCGTTGTGACACAGTGCGCCCATTGCGGATCGTTCTTCAGGGGCCGTTCCTGTCCTGTCTGTGGTCACAGCGCAGGAATCTTCTTTCCCCCCTATCAGGAAGTGTCTCTGCACGAATCACTCATGAAGTTCGTACACGTCTCCGGGTCCTTTGCATGGATCGGAGTGTTACTCGTGTTCATTCTGCTCCTCGTCATTATCTCGGGATACCTGGTCTGGGGGATGAGCGAGGTCATCCCGGGAATCATGGGTCAGCAGTGCTCTTCTTGTGACGTCTCGATTTACGTACTCGCTCCCTTCCCCTTGCTACTCTTTAGTTTCAGCGAGCCCCTCTGGTTCGTCTCATTCTACATCGCGCTCCTTGTCATCATCATCTCCTCCATCTTGCTGGCGATCCTTATCGACGGAAAGAGGCTGGTCTCCGATATGGTGTCCTCTGTCAGAGACGGAAGACTCAGGCTTTCCACGAAGAGCTCTTGGGCAATGATCGGCCAGCTTTTCTGCACGTATCTCTTCTTTAACCTGGCATACGTCCTCTTTCTGGCGCTATTCGGAGTGGAGGTGGTGTCTCCCTCAATGGACCAAAGCCCGCTCTGGTTTTTGATGTACGAACTCGCGAATGCTTCTGTCTACGAAGAGATAGTCACTCGTCTGGTGTTCCTTGGCGCACCCATGTTCCTGATCGCACTTGGAAGCGGCATGAGAGGCAAACCTCTGCTCAAGGAGCTCCTTGGCGGGAGCGGAAGGATGACATCCTCCACATGGGCTCTGATCATCGTCTCTTCCAGCATATTCGGCATCGCACACATTTTCTCCTGGGACGTCTACAAGGTGGTCCCCGCGTTTTTCGCGGGTCTCGTTTTGGGATACGTCTACGTGAAAAAGGGTATCTGGTCATCCATACTGTTTCACTTCATCGTCGATTACTACGTGCTGTCCTTCCTAGTCTCCTCAGAAGTCGGACATCCTGGGGTTACTGTCTTCCTTGTCTTGGCGCTGGTCGTCTTCGCTGTCGCCGGCTTCTTCTTTTTCGTTTACTATTCTGTGAAGGTTGTCAAACGACTGGGCTCTGTATTTGGGATTCCGAAGCCCGCTCCGGCGGCGGTGAGGGCCACGGGGGAGGGATACGCGGCACAACCGGAGCAAGGGATGGCGAAGCAGCTCGGGTTCCAGTGCCATAGGTGCGGTTTCCATGAGGCGCGATATTCTGACGGGAAATACGAATGCCTAAGGTGCGGTCATATTCAATGACTCTATGTACTTCCTACTGGCCAAACCTTCCTCCACACTTCTCGATTCTATCACAAAGTCACCCTTGAAGTCCTTGAGTTTGTCTAGGACCATCCTGAAATCTATATCTCCCTCGCCCGTTGGGAGATGCTCATCGGCTCTTCCTCTGTTGTCGTGGACATGGACGCTCCCGAATCTCCTCCAATGTTGGAGATACTCAGGAAGGTTGCCTGTTGTGTTTGCATGACCCACGTCCAGGCAGAGCATGAAGGATGTGCCGTCGGTCAGGTCGAGGATCTCCTCGGGTTCCGTGAAAAGGGTCATGAAGGATACCGGCATGTTCTCGATGCATTTGAGGACGCCCGACCCCTTCGTCCTTCTTTCGATCTCCTCGACGGAGTCTCGGACTGCTGCGACCGCGAGTTCCCTCCTACTGAATGTTATGGGCGAGAGGAAACCTGGATGCATCGTGACTCTCTCTACCCCGAGCTGATGTGCAATCATTACAACCTCGACCAGCTGATCCAGGACCTCCTTTCTGATTCCAGGGTTGAGGGAACCAATGTTGATATCGCTGAGGGGAGCGTGGATTGTGAACTTCATTCTGTGACTGGAAATCGCTTCTTCAAGCTCCTCCTTTATGGCGGGAAGAAGGTGCTTCCCCTCGGCAATGATTTCCCATCCTTCGAATCTCCCATCCACCATTTGAAGCGCTTCCTCGAAGGGAAGAAGGGAAAGCGGTGGACATCCTATGGATATCACTAGCCGGAGTCCCCCAAATCTGGCGCCATCGAATCTATGACTGAGTCGATATCGTCGCTCACTATGCTCACCTCGATGTCCCCGAGTGGCGAGCCTGAACCGAAACTCACCTTGCCGACGAATGCAACTTGCTTGTTGAGAGCGAAAGAGATCTCATCGGTTGAGCGGGAGGCGAGGAACACCCCCCTCGCAGCGGATCTGATTCTCTGATTCTTGAGAATCTCAATGAACTTCTCCACGGAGCTGCCCGTTCCAATGAGGTATCCTCCTTTCTCTCTGACATCCAAGTCTGGAAAGATTCTCTTCATCGCCCGCTCAACTCTGCTCACGTCTTCGGTCGGATTGCAGGGGGCCTTCACCTCGACTTGCATCGCACGAGGAACTGCAAACCTTGAGATAAGGATTGCGAGCTTGCGAAAATATTTAGATTCTCGAACGCATTAAGCCTTGGAATGCGGAACAAGCTTTTGAACCTCCTTTCTGAGAAGGGAACCCTCATCGAACCCGAGGCTGCAAGCTACATCCTGAAGCAGGATGATCCACTCTCCTACGCAGAGGATCTGCTCATGCAGTTCCATGAAGCGCCTTTCGTACTCACGATGGAGAGAATAGCAAAGGCGGAGGGCATTGCGACCTACGCGGCAAGGAAGGCAAAGCCGAAACCCGTGCCCCTCTCCAAACCTCCCAAAACAAAGACGCGAGATGTGGGCTTCACTGCAAAGGATTGCGACAGCGACATCCGCATACTCAAGGACATAACAGGGAACTCGACTTGTCAGGGCTCGATTGAGGATTTCCACTGTCATTTCAAGCACAGGTTTCAGGAGCTCTCTGAGATACTCAAGCAAAAGAAGCAGCTGAGGGGATGCGAGGACATTGCGAAGGCGAAACGCATGATGAGGGAGGTTCGATTCGTTTGCATGGTCGATAACGTGAAGAAGACCCGCGCAGGTCATCCCATTCTCCAAGTCGAGGATGAGACCGACACTGCATCCGTTTTGATTCCTTCATCGATGCATTTGAATGATTTCGTTGCCGATGAGGTCCTTGGAATTGTAGGAAACACCAGGAAGGATGACCTGATAATCGCAGATAGGGTTTTCAGGCCGGACATCCCGCCAAGGAGGCGATTCAACGAGGCCGATGTCCCCGTGTCAGTCGCCTTTCTCGGTGATATTCACGTGGGAAGCAAGACCTTTCTTTCCGATCGCTGGGAGAAGTTCGTTGAATGGCTTTGCGACTCGGACGACCTGGCCAGAAGAGTGAAGTACGTGGTCATGCCTGGCGATACCGTTGACGGAATCGGGATTTACCCTGGACAGGACGAAGACCTTGATATCGATGACATATATGAGCAATACGAGAGGCTTGCACATCAACTCTCCGAGTTCCCTGATCACGTCGAGGTCATCATTCAACCGGGGAATCATGATGCCGTCAGACCAGCCGAGCCTCAGCCCGCCCTTCCTTCCGAGATTAGGAGAGTCTTTCCGGACAACGTGACATTCGTGGGCAACCCGTGCCTGTTAAGCCTTCATGGTGTCGAGATTCTGACCTATCACGGTAGAAGCCTCGATGATTTTGTCGCCGCCTTCCCTGGGGTTTCCTACGAGAGGCCGCTGACGGGAATGAAGGAGATGCTAATCAGGCGACATCTCGCTCCCAAATACGGAGGAAAGACCCCGATAGCGCCCGAAAGGGAGGACTATCTGGTAATCGACAGGGTCCCCGATGTCTTTGTCACCGGCCACGTTCACTGGGCGGGAATCGAGGAATACAAGGGAGTAATCATGATCAACTGCTCGACCTGGCAGTCACAGACGACCTATCAGAGGATGCACAATATGAATCCTCTCCCGTGCCGCGTTCCGATAGTTAACCTTGAGAGTGGCGCCTACACTATGCTCGAGTTCTAGGCAGAAAAGTTTATCTGTTTTTGTCAGGGTCAAGATTCCGTGCGAATAGGTGCCGTCGGTGACATTCATGGGGAGGCGTTCAAGGAGCCCTTTCTTGAAAGCCTCGAAAAGACCAGGGACATAGATCTGTTCTTGATCGCAGGCGATGTGACAGACGGGAGCGACATTCACATTTTCAGGAGCATTCTATCCTTGATCGAGGAGAATATCAAATGCCCCATCGTATGCACGTTCGGAAACGAGGAGTACGAGCAGGATAGGCCCTCAATGAGAGAAGCCAGTGAGACGATTTTCCTAGATGATGAGAGCATTACGCTGGAAATCGATGGAACTGACGTCAAGGTGGTCGGAAGCACAGGATGTCTCGACCGGCCCACATGGTGGCAGAGAACCAACATCGCGGGGATCTTCGAGAAATACAATCGCCGGATTTTCATGATCGGTGAGATGCTCACCGGTGATGCCTTCACCATATTGCTTACCCACTATCCCCCCACATATGAGACCTTGGGCGGCGAGAAAGAGAGATACTGGCCTGAAATGGGATGCAGGAAGCTTGAGAGGGTCGTGCTTGAGAGAAGGCCGAATATGGTATTCCATGGCCACGCTCATCGCGGGATTCCATTCGCCGAGTTGAGGATGAAACAGCTCACCCTCTTCGATTTTGAGGCCGAGGAGGCAACTGTGCCCGTCTACAACGTCGCCTTTCCCCTTGTTCAGAAGATCAGTGTCATTATGTGCCAAGAAAGGTTTAAGTGAAGTCCAGATTATCCATTCCAGTGTAGGTTTGCATGGAGTCGATTCCAGACAAGAAGGAGAGAAGGAGGAAATGGATTCGTTCATTGCTCTACTTGTTGCGAGACCTTGGAATCGCGGCCTTGATCGTAGGCATCATCCTTCTCTCTCTTTTTCTCTATACCAGCAACTGGCCCCCGATGGTCGTAGTTGAGAGCAAGAGCATGCAACACAGCGAAACTGATAGCTTCATCGGGACCATTGATACAGGCGATCTCGTCCTGGTTCAAAGGGCACCCTCGAGCAGGGACGTAACAACGTATGTCGAGGGCAGAGCGAACGGCCACGGCACCTACAGCGGCTATGGCGACGTCATCATATACAAGCAAAATGGTGACTTTCAAGACAAGAGCATCATTCATCGGGCGCTCGTCCGTTTGGTCTGGAACGAATCGAGCGAGACAGTAGACATTCCCGATCTCGATGACCCAAAATGGGTACTTGGCACGGACTGGTCTGGAAGGACGATGGGAGGAGAAGACGTCACCTCGCCCTATGGATTGGACGGCACAGTTCAGCTGAACAACGTTGTATTTGATGGCAGGAACATCACGGTCGAGATATGGAAATACAAAGTTCAATTCAAAAGCGAAAGCTTCAACCGGACTAGCATAGCCTATGTTGCATTGGGGGATAACAACCGTGTGGCCGATCCGCAAATCATCAAACAGGAGTGGATTGAGGGGAAAGCCAGAGGGGAAATCCCTTGGTTTGGATTGTTGAAGCTCACTCTCTTCAGGGATTCGGGGGCTCCATGTTGCGGAGGCTGGGGTGACCCAAGTGCCCCAGAGAACAGTTGGAACTCGCTTCTGATATCCATAGTCCTGATAGTCGCCGTCCCGATCTCTCTGGATTTCGGAATCAGCTACCTCCTGGAGTTCAGAAGAAAGCGGGCCGAGGCGGCGGAGGAAGGGAGCTCCGAGGCGGGCGTCGAAACCCCACCCGAGGAAAGCAGAGAGTCCCCTGTTGACGAAGAGACGGACATCGAGGAAGAACCTCTTGAAGAGCCAGAGTCGCTAGAAGAGACCGAAGAACCTGAGGAGTTGCCTGAGGATGAGGGTGTTTTGGAGGGCTCTGAGGAGGAAGACGCCTCAGAAGATTCACATGAGAGTGGTCTGGAACTTTAGCTTGTAGTTCTTTACATCTGAGAGGAACTCGTCCCTTTCCAATACGCGCCTCGTTTCCAGTGGAGGCACGCTTGATTGAATCTCCTTTGTTCTTCCACCCCTCCCGAAGGATTTGACCCGAGCGTTGACGAGGCCCAGCATATCGAGTTCGGATATGAGATCCGTGATGCGCCTCTGAGTAAGAACGCTCATCCCTATTTTCCTGCAGAGTTGCTTGTACATATTGTAGACATCACCCGTGGTCATTCTCGTGCTTCCCATCTCCTCGTTCATTATTATCCCGAGAAGGATGAGCTTCGACTGGGTGGGAAGGGACTTGACGGCCTCGATGACGCAGTCCAGCTCGAGCTGATTCTTCGCCCTGAGCACATGCCTGTCCGTTATCCTGTCTTCATGACGTCTCTCGGCGATCTCGGCGGCAACTCTGAGCAGGTCCAACGCCCTTCGAGCATCTCCGTGCTCCTGTGCCGCAAGTGCTGCACAAAGCGATGTGACACTCTCATCAATGTTGCCATCCTCAAAAGCTAGATTAGCTCTCTGGCTCAATATGTCCTTTAGCTCTTCAGCATTGTACGGAGGAAAGACCATCTTCTCGTCACTGAGTCTGCTCTTGACCCTCGGGTCGAGGAACTCCGTGAACTTGAGATCGTTGGAAATCCCGACGATGCTCACCTTCGCTTGCGTAAGGTCCTCGTTTATCCGCGTCAGATGGTAGAGGACGTCGTCCCCGCTCTTATAGACAAGCTTGTCGATTTCATCGAGGACAACTACGACCACCCGCTTCTCTTCGTCGAGCCTTTCCCTCAGCATGTTGTAGACCCTCTCCGTCGACCAGCCCGTGAAAGGTATCCTCTCGTCGAAGTCCTCGATGAACCTGTTCCCCAGGTTTTGCAGGACGCTGTATAGAGTATCGGTTATCTCACAGTTCATGTAGAGGTAGTCCACGCGAGACCACTTCTTTGTCTTCTCCATCTCTTTCTGCAAGAACTTCACAGTCGCCGTCTTTCCCGTTCCCGTCTTTCCGAATATGAGAACGTTCGAAGGCCTTTCGCCCTTGAGGGCCATGGCAAGAATCGAAGCCAGTGTCTTGATTTGCCTCTCCCTGTGAGGCAACTTGTCAGGAATGTACGAGGGTCTGAGTATGTCTCTATCCTTCTTGAAAATGGGCTTCGTCGCAAGATACGGCTCGAATATGCTATCTTCCATGCCTCTCCCCCGAGAATATGAAAATGCCCTTCCGTGCCGAATCCGAGAAGGGCAAAGGGGTATTACCGAGTCCCTACAAATACCTTTTCTTGGCGGTTAGAACCTCACCTGAGCGACCGTCGAAAGGGAAGCCGCGAAGTGCGATATACACCCTCAGGCATTGATGAATCGAGACGTCCACTACCCATGTCGCGGAGGTTGTAAGGAAGCTCGATGGCATATTGAAGTGGATATCGAGCTACCGTTGGAACGTGGGCGATGGATGCAGTACTCGCCGGTCATGCCCTGAACGACAAGAAGCTTCCCGCGGCGCGAGCATCAATCACTCGTAGTCGGGCATCCTCCTACAACATTGCCTCGACTGCCAAGACTACCCCTATTACAATGAAGAGAATGCCAGATGCCAGAACGATCCACCTCAAACCGACTCTCTTGCCAATCTCCTGCCCAATCATCACGCCGACCCCGACAACGAAAACGAATCCTAGCAACGCTCCTGCAAGCACCGCAAGCGGGAGTCCAGAGCTAGCGGTTAGTGAAATCACAGCCAGCTGGGTCTTGTCCCCCATCTCTGCAAGTGCGATGAGCAACAAGCTTCGGAAGAAGACTTTTCCCTCAGGGACTTCCTCTGGCTCGAGCTCCTTCTTCCTTCTTAGCAGAGTCCAAAGCCCAAAAGCGATGAAAATCCCTGCCGAGAGAATCTTTATCCAGAAAATCGGCAGTGAAGCATAGAGTGCAATTCCAATAACGACTCCTACGACTGTGACTAGGCCCAGGCCCGTCATCGCTCCAAGGAATATCGCCTTGCGAGAGTATCTGGTAGTAAACGAAATCGTCAGCAGTTGGGTCTTATCTCCAAGCTCAGCTGCCACCACGACACCTAGTGACGTGAAGAAGAGGAGAACTGCTTCCATAGCCCACGGAGCCAAGGATAGTCCGATAGATAAGTGTTCTGAGATTTGACGCTCTCTGAGACTGGTCAGAAACAAGGTACGCACTACTGGAACCGCTCGTTCCGTGCCCAGTAGTCTCTACGAATGAAGCTTTTATTTCTTGATGCGACATAGGGGACACAGGGAT